>JAPDQV010000040.1:0-27676 GCA_034505495.1 candidate division KSB1 bacterium
GCTTGCGTTTTTATTGTGATTTATCGATATTCGAAAAAAGGAAAGAAAGCCATGAGTAGTACAGATTTGTCGGAAAAGGATCGCCGTATCGGCGTCGTGGCGATCATCGTCGAAGATCCCGAAGCCGCTTATCATCAGCTCAATGCCATCCTGCACGATTATTCTCACATCATTATAGGCCGGATGGGATTGCCCTATCGCGAGCGAAAATTGTCTATTATTTCTCTGATCGTCGACGGCAACACCGATCAAGTCGGGGCACTGACCGGACGGATCGGCCAACTTCCAAGCGTTACCGTCAAAGCCGCCTTTGCAAAGAACCGTTGACCGGTTCCATGCGCCGATACATGACGAATTCGTATCCCGAAAACCGCTTCCTTTCGACGATCCTCCACTCCCGAAAGTCGATCTGCGGGAAAAAAGCGTCGCCTGCCCATTCACCGTCGATCCATGAAATGTAAAGCCGATCCGCGTAGGGCAGGGCTTGACGATAAACCGAGGCGCCGCCGGCAATAAAAGCGCGCTCACCTGCTGCCGCTGCCGCGGCAAAAGCATCCGCTAAAGAGGCAACGACTACGGCGTTTTCATAGTTGCGGCGCGAACGGCTCAGGATTATGTTCACCGCGCTCGGCGGCGGGCTGCTGAACAATTCAAAAGTCCTTCTTCCCCAAATGACCGTTTCACCGCGAATCGTTGCCAGAAACCGCTGATATTCCTCCGGCAATTTCCACGGCAAGCCGTTGCCCGCACCGATGACGCCGTTGCGGGCGACCGCCGCGATAATGATTTTTTCAAGTTCCACCATATGGCAATTAGTTCCAGCTCAGTTCGCCGCGAATCACGCTGCCGCGCGGCACGGTTTGCGCAAGGCCGGAGCGGTTGACGACCGTCGCGTCGTCTTCGACGCTCACGTCGGCCTGCCAATAGACATCACCCTCCACCGTCAACTGACGGCAGTTGCGCAGCGAGGGAACGCCTTCCGGAAAACGCTTTTCAAAATCATAATAAAATTTATAGAAACGGGGATCCAATGCCGCCCGAATTTCCGGATACCGGCGCTGCGGATGAGTAACTAGGGTATAGTTTTCAAGAAGCTGATAATAGTCTGACCGTACTATAAGAAGATCGTTGGTATCTTTGACCGGAATAAACCGGCTGCGCGGCACGCGAATCGCCTGCGCCCGCGGAAAAACGGATACGGCTGCTCCCATCGCCGTTTCGAGCTGGATGACCTCGGGCGTAGAGGGATCGCGCGGATCGAGATTTTTGCGGTTGGCAATCAGAGGCAAGGTAAAGAGATAATCGTTTTTTTCCAGCTGCGTCTGAAGACTTTTCAAGTTCAGCCAAAGGTTATTGGTATTGAAGAAACGGTGCCGCCGGATGTCGCGGAAATGCGCCAAGTCCGCTTCGGGGCATTGGGCGATCTCGCGCAGTACCAATTTGCCGTTTTTGAGCGCCAAGTGACCGCCTTTGCGGTCTGCAGGCGTCCGCTCCGCAGTTTCCATCAAAAAGTCGAGCTCGTTTCGAATAAAGTATCCCAAAATGCCCGCATGCAGTACGGCGCCTAAATTGTCGGCGTTCGAAATAAAGGCATATTTGTAGCCCTGTTCAAGAAGCCGCCGCAAAATGCCGCTCGAGGCAAAGGCGATGTAAAAATCCCCATGGCCCGGCGGACACCACTCCAGTTCTTCCCGTTCCGGACATGAAGCCGGCATAGCATCCGCCGCATTGATTTTGGGCACGCGATTCTGCTCGAAAGCCAGGACCGGATTGGCAGGCTTTTGAGCAGCCAGCGCCGCAAGCGTCTCCCGATGGGTAACAAACGAGTTCATGAGCACAAGCGGCAGACCGAGCGAACGTACCTGGGCGAGGATGATCTCGAGAAAGGTGTGTCCGTCCTTGGCAATGAGCAGCGATTTGGCGCGGTCGAGTCCCATACCGGTGCCCAACCCGCCGTTCAGCTTGACGATCACCGTTTCAGCAATATGCTCGGCGCCGAGCCGCACCGTTTCGGTATCGATGGTTTCAGCATCGGGCAGCGAATCGAGCGGCTGCAGGCTGTCTTCCGGCAGCCAATCAACCTCACCGGCCAAAAAGCGGGCAAAATTGCTGCGGAAATTGCGCACGATCGTCTCGTCGGCGCCGATGCGGCGAAATTTTTCGAGATAAGGTTGAAAGCGTTGTTCGAAGGAAATCTCCAATCCGGTTGGTTGCGGTCTGTTCATCATGCCGGAAGTGTCTCCCAGTTGAGTGCAAGCATCGTCAATTACGGCAAAACCCTTCTTTTGGAAATTTTTCTTCCAGTCCCTCACCCCGAAAAAAGCTTGAATCGCAGCGCGCAAAGGATGCCGATCTATAGGCTGTCTTTAGAATGGATCACAACCCGGTCTCCAGCGCATCTCAAAACAGCTAATTCACCGACTCGCCCAATACGCCCTTTTTCATCTCTTCCCATTCGTCGATCGTCTTTGGCCAATCTTTCCGCAGGAGACGCGCCAGGGAGCGGTCGGATAACAGGCGGCCTCCGGTTTGGCAGCGGGGGCAGTAATTGGTCTCGTTGTCCGCAAACCGAATGCGAGCGATTGACGTACCGCAGGAAGGACAAGGCAGACCTGTTTTACCATGGACAGCCATCTCGGGTCGAAAAGCCGTCACCTTTTCGGGAAAGCGATGTTCGGCTTCGCGGCACAACCTTTCCGTCCATTCAGCCAGGACCTTTCGTGCGGCGTGATAAAGCCGCTCGATCTGTTCGGGCGTCAACCGACGCGACAAAGCCGTCGGTGAAAGTCCGGCGGCATGCAGAATCTCATCCGAATAGGCATTGCCGATGCCGTCGAAAAGACTAGGATCGGTTAAGGCCCGTTTTAGAGTATGATTCTCGATCGTCAGTCGCTCACGGAATTCGTTCAAACCTGCCTGCAGCACATCGAGTCCGCCGCGCTCGAACGCCGCCAAAGCCTCTCTTCCTTTGATCAGATGCATGGCGGCGCGCTTTTTCGAGCCGGCTTCGGTAATCAGCAACGTACCGTCGGCAAAATCGAGGGCCGCCAAATCGACCTTGCGGGAAAGCGCGGCGCCTTTGGGCCGCCAATGCAGTCTGCCGGCAATCATTAAATGAATGACCAGAAACATCTCATCTGCAAAGAGGATGACGATTCTTTTCCCCATGCGCTCAAAGCCGATGATCTTTCGACCAATGTACTCCTGCGGCCGCGGCCAAGTGGTACGCAAAAAGAAAGGCGAGGCGATCCGCAGGTTTTCCAAGATCTGCCCCTGCAGTCGAAATCTGAGCGCGGCAAGATAGGCCATAATGTCGGGATATTCCGGTATATCGGCCTCCGATTTCTTTCGTCTCAAATTTGTCAAAAGCACGGTATAAAGTCAATCACTATTTCGAGCGCATTCGGCAGCGGAACGGCGTTAAACGATGATGCCGGTTTCATCACGCCTTTTTGCAATAAAAAAGGCAGGTCGAACAGCCTGCCTTTTTCTTGAAAAAGCCGTGGAGTAGAACTAGAAACTGCCGAGAACCGCAAAAGCGCTCTTTTTCGGCCGCTAGCGCAACAGCGTCATCTTGATGATTTGCGTGCTCTCTTCACAAGTCAGCCGCGCGAAATAGACGCCTGCCGCTGCCTCTCGGCCGTACTCATCTCTTCCATCCCACGCAAAGCGATGCTCGCCGCTCGGCAACAGCCGGCTGCAGAGGCGCCGTGTAAGCCTTCCGTTCAAGTCGACGACCTCCAGCCGAATCTCCTGCGGCGCAGAAAGCATCACGGGAATAACCGTTGATGAGTTAAAGGGATTGGGATAGTTATTCTGCAGCGCAAAGAGATGCGGAGTATCAGTCTCGCGGCGGACCTGCGTCGTCTGCCGATAATGGACGGCAACGACGGCGTCCAGATCGAAATCGCCGTTCCAAAGCCCTTCCTGCTTGAGATCGCCGAGATCGGTGATCTTGACATACTTGGCCCATTTCAATCCGACATCAGCCAAATCGAACGAATCACCTCCGGATTTGTCCGGATCG
Source organism: candidate division KSB1 bacterium (assembly GCA_034505495.1). Taxonomy (NCBI): domain Bacteria; kingdom Pseudomonadati; species Candidatus Zhuqueibacterota bacterium. The sequence goes on from JAPDQV010000040.1 coordinate 4,028, forward strand.
AGGAAATGGTAGGCATCCTTGGTCGGAGTGACGCCGGCCAAGCCCTTCCAGGTATCCAGGTCATAAGGGAAAGTGTGAAAATTGACGCCGTCTTGACTGACGGCAACGATTCCAGCTTCGATGAACGGTTGGCCGTCAAACAGCGAAATAAAGGCATTTTCAAACACCGTGAAATCAGGGCCCGGCTCGTCGATAATGATGTTATCGACAAATTCCAGGACGATTTCACCGCCGTGGCCCAAACTGAGAACCTCCTGCGGCCGATTGCTGGGACTATATTCATTCAGTCCCGGCGTTTGATCCGGCGGGCCGAGGACGTTATCGGGAAAATATTGCGCGCCGCGTCCCGCGCCGACTCCGGGTGTGAACGAAACGACCGCATCGGCCCAGGGAGTGATCTCCCAAATGCGCTCGACGATGCAGGCCGCCTGGCAGCCGTTTCCGACCACCGGAGAAGTCCATTCGATGCTGCCGGTAACGGCGTTCAGCTTTTGCACAAAGCCGTCGCCGCCCCACTGGCTCATGAAGGGAATCCACAGGCAGTTTTCACGGCCGTCGTACAGCAGGCGGCTGACATTGGGTCCGATCGCAATCGGCGAATTTGCGCCGCGTTCAACGGTGCCGGTCAGAGCATTATAAGAGTATAAAAATCCATTGACCCCGTCTCCCCAGGCCACGGCGTAGCCTTTGCCCTGCGGCGTAATCTCCAAATCGCCCGGCGAGCCGCCGATGTCGATCGTATCCACCACGGCCGGTATATTCCAATTGGGGCCGGTGTACAGATCGACGACGGCAATTTTACCGCCGAGGGCAGCATAGTCGCCGGTGCAAAGCACGTGGATCCGACCGTCCGGCGCCAAGGCGGCATCCTGCGGGTTCGTCGGCGTTTCGAGAATGTGGACGATCTGATCGGTTCGCGTATCGATCATCACCAAGTTGCCGGTTTCGAACGGCATGCCCCAACCGGCGTAACCGGTAACGCACACAAAAGCATAATCATCGACCACCAGAATGCCCTCGGGTCCCTTGCCGACCGCAAGATTGCCGATAAGGGTTCCTTTTTCAAGATCTACAATCGATATGCTGTTATCCACCCAATTGCTTACATAGGCTTTGTTCCTGCCGACGATCGCCGCCGCCCAAGGATTGGCATTGGGCTTTAACAAAATGGTCTTGACCACCTGATTGCGCCGCGGATCAACGATCTGCAGCGAGCTGCTGCCGGAATTGACGACATAGAGCAAGTTGTTGCAGCTGAAAATGTAATTGGGGATTTGTCCGGTTTTGACGACGTCGCGACGGACCTCTCCGGTTTCGAGATTGAGCATCGAGAGGGTTTCTGCCGAGCCGTTGATCACGTAAAGTGACCGAGGTACGTCCGCAGCGATGAGAAGGGACGAAAACAGAATGAGCAAAGTAAAAACTGTGCGCATGAGAAATCCTTTCCAATTTTGTCAAGATGAATCAGCGATTGAGGACAAGTCCCGCTCGGATCTCGCGGCCCGGCAAAGGCATGTCGCGCACCAGTTCATATCGGGCATTCAACACATTGAATGCGCCGAGGCTCACTTCGGTTTTGACCCATTTGACATTCGGCTTGAAGCGAAGCGTCAGGTCGGCTGTGCAGTAAGGCGGCAGAGACTTGGTGTTGGCTTCGTTGATGAAGCGTTTGCCGGCGCCCCGCACCTGCAGTCCGATTTGCCACGAACCGAAGCGAAAAGCAACATCTGCACGCAACGTCTCCTTTGCCCGATAAGGCAGCAGACGGTTGTAGAGGGTGATATTGCGGTTTTTATTGAGGGGTTGCTGAGCCGTATAAAAAAGATTCACCTGAAGAGCAGCGCCGCTGAAGGAGAGCCGGCTCTCCCAGCCCGAAAGCTCGGCATCCGTATTGAAAGGCCGAAAGAATTCAAAGCTGCCCAATCGCCAGACGATCATGTCGTCGATGCGATTGCGGTAGCGCCGCAGCTCCAGACTCCAATTCCCCGCAAAACGAAAGTCTATGCCGACGGCAAGCTCAGCAAAGCGGCTTTTCTCCGGCAAAAGATCGGCCTGGCCCTGCACCCGAAAGTCCTGGTAGAAAAGATCCGCGAACGTCGGCATGCGAAAGTCGCGGCCGACGGCTCCGTGCAGCCGCAGCCTTTGCAAGGTCCCCCAGGCAAGGCCGCCGGAGATTTGCGGTATCAACCGGCGCTCGATTCGTTCTCCGTTGCGGTGCTGCATTTGTGCGGCCTCGTAACGAAGCGACGGATCGAGCTGCAGAGTGAGGGCCTTTAGGTGCCGGCTCCATTGCGGGGCGGCATAGATGCACAGGGATTGCGCTGTGGTTCTGCCGATCGGGGCCGAAAAACTGCGCAGATTCCGGTCTGCAAAAGCCGTACGGTTCATTTGCGCCCCAAGGCGTCGGCGGTCGCGGCCGCGCCACTCGGCTTCGAGCTGTGCCTGCAGCATCTGCAGTTTGTTTTCGAACGCAAACTGCGGCACCGGCCCGAACGGCAACGCCGCGTTGTTCGGCATTTCGTTGCGCGAAAGCGTCCGGCTCTCCATGGCTGAGACCTGCAGGTTGAGCGTTGCGCTCATGACTTTGCCGCTGCCGTGCAAAACAACAGCCGAGCGCTCACTCTGCGAGCGGGCATAAGGCGTCGGGTAAAAAACGCTCCCCGGTTGGCCGCGCTCCGAGACGAAGCGGTGTCCTTTCAGACTCAAGCTGCCGTCATTGCGGCGGCCTGTAATCTGGCCGAACAGGTTTGCAGAAGAGAAATCGGCGTTGATCCGCTCCGCTTTGACGAGCTGCCGATCATCCAATCGGTAGCGGTAGTCGAAATTGCCGCGCGAATCCATCATCTGACCGGCGGCGGTCAATTCGATCCCCTTCCACGATCCGCTCATCAGCGGTTCGGCGCGACGGAATCCGAAAGAACCGGTCTGCAGGTCGAATTGCAGTCGCGCTTCAGGCCTCTGCAGCGTCGTCAGCCGAATCACGCCGCCGACCGCGCCCACGCCGTAACCTGCGCCGTTATGAATGATCTCGATCCGCTCCAGGAGATTGAGCGGCACCTGGGACAGGTCGGCTTCGCCGGTCAGCTCGTCATTCAGTTTCAGACCGTCGAGCAGAACGAGCACCTGATTGGCATTGCTGCCGCGAATCGAAACCGTTTCCCGTGCACCGGCTCCGCCGCTGCGGTGCACCTCCAAACCGGCAGCTCTGCTCAACAACTCGCCGAGCGTTGCAGCCTGGGCACGGCGAATGTCAGCGCGCGTCAGCACGACGGTCTCAGACAGCGCCGCTGATTCCCGCTCACCCTCCACCCACAGCTCAGGAAGCTCCAATATTCGACGTTTGAGTCTGATCGTCAAGACGGCCGGCATGTCCGTGCGGACGGTTGTTTCCGCTTCGGCAGGCGCGTAGCCCATAAAGGTAACGCGAAGGCGGTAGCTGCCGGTAAAGAGGTTCTCGAAAAAGAATCTGCCGTATCCGTCTGCGGCTGAACCCAGCGCCGTGCCGACGATCTGCACATTGGCGCCGCTCAACGGCTCACCGGTCTCCGCGTCGACCACAATCCCCTCGATCTTTACAATCGACTGCGCAGACCCTGACGCCGGAAACAGTGAGACGACCAGGAGAAAAACGGCCGAGAGCGGCAATAGGATAGAACGAACGAAAGCCGCGATCGGGGCGATAAAAAAAAGCCCCAACCGTCGCACGACAGATTGGGGCGTCTGTTTTTCCAGTGACATGCTCACCTCTCCCGCGAAGGTTGCGTAGCCGCAGATTTCGGCAGGTCTCCTGGCTTACCCGAGCTCGACCACCTTCCCATTCCGAAGAACAGTGGCATACTTGGCCGAGCCTTTTTAGACCGCAAGCGCGGAATCGGGCTCACAGTAGCGGGGCTGCACCGGATTTGCACCGGTTTCCCTATTCAGTGTTGGAACCGAAATCCGTTGATCCAATTGGGACAAGAAAAGATAAAAAAAGCGGCAATGAATTGCAATGCCTTTTTGTCGAATCGCGTCAAACGCTCAATCAACAAAGTGCCAGACAAAACCCCAGCGCAGCCAAAGACGCGGCATCGGCGAGCCGGCAACCGCTTCCACATTCGCATCGATGAAATTCTCATAGGCAAAAAAGACGTCGGCACTGCGAAAGTGAAGCAGAGCGTGAAAATAAGGATAAATTGACGGTGAAAGCGTGCGGTAGACGGATGAGTACTCGGCATACCAGGGTTCGGAGGCTCGGCGTGGTCCGAACAGATAGCCGCCCAGCCTCAATCGCAAATCCAAATCGCCTTTGAAAGCGATGATGTGCGTCTGAACAAATCCCTGCAGTTGCCAATCGGGGCGATTCGCTGGCTTAAGGCCGGTCAATTGGCGATACCCTTCGGCCTTGAGAAAGATCATCTGCCGATAAAAGGCGTACCGGCCCAGCAGGTTGAAATGAATTGAGCGGGCGCGCGGTAGATTGGCAAAACCGACGTGCCGACCGTCATAAAGGGCGCCGATCGGGGAGCGACTTTGTCGGACGGCCATCAAACCGGCGAGAAAGAGGCGCGCAAAGTGCTTTTCCACAGTTGCCGCTGCCTGATCGTGGAGCGCAGGACGAAGGTTTTCATTTCCCCACGAAAACAGTCCCTGTGCGTACCGTTCCTGCAGCGACGGATGTTCTGCCTGCCTGCCGGTCCACAGCGCCGCCCGCAGCGTCGAATCGGGCGACCACAGGAAAAGATGCAACTGCGGAAGCCCGATCGGCTCGTTCTTTTCCGCTTTTTCGGCGGCGAAACGCAGGCCTGCCTCAGCCCTGCCGAAGGTATAAGAGGCGGCCAAATAGGCTGCTCCCCGACGATCGAAATGTTCACCCCAACGGCTGCCTTTGAGCATCGTATAGCGGCCGGTGATGCCCGCACGCCATTGCAAAGGCCGCCGCCGGGACCGCCATTCGGACGTGTGAAAGAATGCGCGGGCGTCGCGACGATCGTTAAAAAGCGAGCGGCGTGCATCGCGCAGATCGCTGTCCAATATCGTATATTGAAAGACCGTAATCAGCCGATCACGGAACCGGCCGCCGAGGGCATAATCGCTGCGCCTTTCCTTCTGCAGCGGCGAGCGGACATTGGCGAATTCAACAATCGGTTCGGCGAGGGGCAGCTCGACGGAATGCTCATTGAGCAGGGCGGTTCCCTGCAATAACCAATTATTGCCGAGTCTTCTGGAGACTCGGGCGTCTATCTGATGGCCGTCATAAAGCGAATTCGGTCGATGGCCGTTGTAGGCACGCACGGTGCCGGCGAAATCCATCCACAATCTTTCCGAGAATTTAGCGCCCAAACGGGCATCGACGTCGTCATAGCCGTTGCCGCCGGTTCGGTAACCGACCTGCGAGCGGATGGGATTGTCGGCCAAGCTCATCGGCCGTACGATCAGGGCAGAGCCCGCGGGCAGCCAGGCAAACGTCTGCTCCCCGCCTCGATGAACAATCTGCAATCTTCCGATGCTTTCCGTCGGTAAAAAATTAAGATCGGCCTTGTCGGTCAGCGGGTGATTGAGCAAAAGGTCGCCGAACAACAGCGTCGTTTTGCCGTACGGGCTGCCGAACAGGGAAGTGTAAGCAGGCTTGCCTGCGCTCCCGCACTGGAAAAAGCTGCCGCCGTTTAAGTCGTCGACGAGTTCGCCTACGGAAATGTAACGTGAAGCCTCGAGAGCCATGGAATCCAATGACAAGGAATGCAGAAAGAGAATCTCTGGGGTTTTAAAATTAAACGGCTTTTGGAGAGAGGAATCGACTGCCGTGCTATCCGTCTCGATCTGCCCAAAAGCGGCAGCGGCCAGCCCAATCAGCGCGGCATATGTGAGGAAACGGTTAGGCAAATTTTCGCCTCATGAAATCAAGCGCACGGATTTGAGTCAGGGCAGGCGGGATTAGCAAGGCAAAAACGACTGCGTTGCTGCCGAGATGAATAAGGTAAAAGGGCGATCCTTGAAGGAAAAAGGCGGCTGTCTTTTGCCAATCCCCGCCCGCAGCAAAGAGAGCAAAGCTGAGCGTCGTCAATAGGTCGTAAATCAGTGTAAGAAAGAAACCCAGGGCGGCGAATACACCTACCCTAATGGTCGAAGAACGGAACTGCAAACGGCCGAATGTCCCTCCGCACACTCCGATACAGCAAAAGCTGAGCACCTGCGCCGCCAATAGAGTCGGCATAGGTGTGCCGTACGGGTTGAACAGGGAAAAGATCAATTCGCTGACGCCGCCGATAAGCAAACCGTAAGCCGGTCCCATAACAGCCCCGGAAAGAAAAACCATCGCCGTGATGAGTTCGACGTTGGGCACGAATAGAAAAAGATAGCCCGTCACGACGCAAAGCGCCGACAAGACTGCAGCAAGCAGCAGCGGTTGTTTTGATAAAGAAAATCTTCTCATGTAGGTTGTCAATATAGAAAAGAGCGCGGGGATTGTCAAGCAAATTGCCGCCTATGATGATGCAGTGACAACAGTTCTCGACGTCATGATTCAACCGAAGATGATCACTATGGCCGGCAGATTGGAAGAATATTCTAATAATGAGTATCAATATTCAAGAATAATAGGTTGTCAAATACTATAATGCAGCCGACAAAAATAATTTGAAGGAGGTTGCAATGAAATGTTGGTTGCGCTGGTCTGCATTGTTGGCTTCAGCCCTGACCATCTCGGCATCTGCTCAGAATCTCATCCAAAATCCGGGAATGGAAAGCCCTGAAGGCTGGCAAGTGATCTATTATAACCAGGATCAGCAGCCGGGTTATGAATTCAACTACAGAGGGGAAACCCTCAAGTTCGGCTTGGGCGGTAATCTGCATATATTCCTTGACAATTCCGCCAACGGCCAATTGCTGCTGTTTCAGCGAGTCAAATGTATTGCGGGAGAGACTTATCGCGCAACGGCCGCCATCAAGGTGCTCAATTTTGCCGCCGATTACCAACCGGTCGGTCAAGGGCCCTGGTATCAGTTCTACGTGACGACCGAAATGCCGGATCCGAATGCGGGTGATTTTAATCCCGGCGGTGCCAAAATGTTCGACATTTCGGCTTGGGACACGGGTTGCGACATGCTGGATTTTGAACAGTTTCAAGGGCTTTGGGAGGTTGTGCGCTGCAACAGTGAAATTCCGACAGCACCCTATTGGATATGTCCCGGAAACCCCGGCGAAACTGTCGAAGTGACGGTCGGCATAAAGTTCGGCGTTTGGGGTCCCGGACTTGCTTCCTTTGAGCTGTTGGTCGATGAAGTCGGGTTTTATGCTCTCGGCTCTAACGAGCTCATGAGCGGCGACTGCGAAAGCGAAGACGGATGGGAAGTAATTTATTATAACGTCGATGGCCATCCGCAGTATGAATTCGGTTATGCTCCCACCGTTCCTTTTGAATACAGTCTCGGCAAATGCCTCCACATTACCCTCGATAATGTACCGAACGGTCAGTGTCTGCTCTATCAACGCGTCACCTGTATAGGCGGAGAGACTTATCGTGCGACGGGGGTCATCAAAATCCTTGAATATGTCGCTGATTTTGAACCGGTTGGAAAGGGACCATGGTATCAATTCTATGTAACGGAAATCGAACCGGACCCGAACGCCGGAGATTTTAATCCAGGCGGGACGAAAATGTTCGACATATCCGCGTGGGACTCCGGTTGCGACATGCTGGATTTTGAGCAATTTCAAGGAATTTGGGAAGATGTCTGTTGCGTAAATGAAATCGAAACAGCGCCTTATTTTATTGCTCCGGGAGCCCCGGGCGAACCGGTCGAAGTGACGGTCGGCATTAAATTCGGCCATTGGGCGCCGGATCCGGGTTATTACGAAGTACTTGTCGACGAAGTCGGTTTTTATCGCTGGACCGGCAGCAAAGCCGTAGGCGTGCAGAGCCGCCGTCCCTCGCTGCCTGGTGATTTCGCGCTCGACCAAAACTACCCCAATCCGTTCAATCCGTCAACGACGATAGGTTTTTCTTTGCCGACGGCAGGGCATACTATCCTGCAACTCTACAATACGAACGGCGAACTGGTCAAGACGTTGGTCGACAACGTTCTTTCGGCCGGCCGCCACAAAGTCACCTTCAGTGCCGAGGGGCTGCCTTCAGGCATTTACACTTATCGCCTGCAGCAGAACGGCTCGGCGATGACGAAAAAGTGCATCATCGTAAAATAATCCTCTGCGCCTGAATTAACCTCCAGCAGTACCGCCATCCTCCAGGGTAGTCGAGGGAATAGCCCGATCGAGTCTTTCGGTCGGGCTGTTTTATACCACTTGAATTTTGTCGGATGAATCGCTATCATGATATCATGATTTAACTTTGGTGTACTCATCCGTGAGCGCCCGCAGAAAATTCCGTCCTCACTGGAAACCTGTGCTTTTCCTCCTTGCCGGTTTTTCCGCCGCTTTGGCTGCAACCGACTATTCTGCCGAGCCGCTCGATTTGGTCAAGGAACAATTCTCTTGGACATCTTACCCGGAGCTGAACGGTAAAGGCGTCAACTGCATAGCGCAGGATCGGGAGGGGAAAATATGGTTTGGAACGGAATCAGGCATCTTTAGCTACGATGGTCTGCACTGGGAGCAGTTTACAAAAAGGTCCGGGCTGCCGGAGGGCGCGCCCACGGCAATCAAAGCTGCGCCGGACGGCACCCTTTTCGCCGTTTTCGAAAACCATGGCATCTATCGGAAAACAGATTCACTATGGCTGCCGATTGAAAATATTCCAAAGGACTCCCTGACCATTTTCCATGACCTGTTGCCGCTCGGCAGAGATTCACTCTGGATAGCAGCAGATTATGGTGCCGTGTTATTGGGCAGCGGTTCAATGCTCCTGATTACGGAAAACGGCCCTGCAACTATTACCTCAACCAAACCGCCGACGGACCGTAACGCTTTTGCAAACGTATACCAGATCTACCAGGATCGACAAGACAATCTTTGGCTTGTCCGCTCCGGGTATGACAAAGAGCTGCTGCTCATTCCGAATTGGAAAAAGAATCTCTTTCAGCCAAAGCGATGGTCTTTTTTTCCGACAAGAGCAAAAGGCTGCCCTTTAGGCCTGCGGCCGAACATCTTTCAAGCTTCAGACGGCAGCTATTGGATTACCAGTTACAGCGAGGAAAGCGGCATCTATCATTTTAAGCATCTTTTATCTCTATGGCAGTATTATGATCTGACAGCTTTGGGCGGCAACAATGTGGTGTTGTCGGTTGTCGAGACCAGTGACGGCATCCTTTGGTTCGGCGGCAACGGCTGTCTCTATGCTTTTCAGAAGGGAAGAATGCACTTTTATCCTCAAGAAGAGCTTCGGCTGCCCATCTCATCGCTGCAGCTCCTGCAGGCCCAAGACGGCTCCCTTTGGCTCGCGGGCGTGAACGCTTCGGTCTTTTCGATCGATTACGGCAGAAAATATTTTGACGGCTTTCAAGAGCTTCACTTTCAGGGTACTGCAAAAGAGCACGGGAATATCTTTCTCTCGCGAGAAGGCCGGTTGGTTTTGGCCGAGCAGGGATCTTACGGCTTCCGATCCTATGGTGTCGAAGACGGACTCCCTGCTGCACCGACTGCAGTTCTGATTGACCGTGAGGGAACACTGTGGATTTATGGCAGTCATAACGGCATTGCGGCGGTCGCCCGTTTTAATAAAGATCATGGCGAAATGGATCTTTTCCCAGACCTTTCCTGGAGCATCAGCGCGTCGGCTGCGGCTCAGGACAGCAGCGGCCGACTATGGTTCGGTTCGATGGGCGATCCCGCAGGAAATTTCCGCGGCGGCTTTGTAGTCTATGAGCCCGTCGGCAACGGTTATAGAAAACGGCGCATCATCCTTGATAATGATACTTATAACCGCATCAACTGCATCGTCGTCGCCGTCGACGGTAGCCTTTGGGCGGGCGGAAGCTATCTGATGCGCTGCGATTCAACGGATTGGAAGCCGATCATCGAGCCGAAAGAACTGCAGCGCGGCTGGTTCGATCACTTGCTGGCCGCATCGGACGGAGGCATCTGGGCGGCCAAAGGCGGCGTGGGTGTCTATCGTTATTTTCGAGGTGCCTGGGAAAAGTACACTCCGGAAAACGGACTGGCCGGAGTTATGGTAAGCTGTCTCTTGGAAACGAAAGACGGAATCCTTGCGGCAACCGAAACCGGCATCAGCTGGTTCGACGGTAGGAGCTGGACTACCTACGCCCTGCCCGAGCAAATCGTCGTCCCGCGCGAGAGCGGCAGTCTGCGCCTGGATCACGAGGGCCGCGTATGGATCAATCTGGCACCGCGGGACTGGTATTTCCGCGCTCTTAAACCCAATCGGTCGATCAAAAACGGACGGTTTTTATGCATCAGCTACTGTAAGGATCACTCACCGCCGCAGGCGGATTTTTCCGTCTACCCTTATCGACTCATCATGCCGGCCTCTCCATATATTGCCTGGTACGGCCGCGATCCCTGGTCGGTAACCGCGGAGAAAGACTTGACTTACTCTTACCGGTTGAATGACGGACCTTGGTCGGCCTTTACCTCCGTCACCTCGGTACGATTGCCCGATTTGCCTTCCGGGAGCTATACATTCGAGGTGCGGGCCCGAGACCGCGACGGCAACATCCAAGCCGAGCCGAAACAGATCAAATTCTATGTTGTGCCGCCTGTATGGCGTCAGCCTTGGTTTGCAGCGCTGATCTCCTTTTTTACTTTGCTCATACTAAGCTTGTTAGGCATTCTCAGCCTAAAAAATCAAAAGCTCGCCTTGGCCAATAGAGAAATCGAGCAGGCGTCCGCTTTTAAGGAACGCTTTTATATGAATCTCTCCCATGAGCTGCGCACGCCGCTGACGGTCATCCTGGCGGTCCTGGCCAAGGCGGAAAACCTTACGGGTGAAGAGTTGAAGCAGCCCATGACGGTGATTCGCAGGCACGCCGACTATCTCCGCCGCCTCGTCAATCAGCTGCTCGAGTTTCGCAGAATGGAGAGCGGTTCCGTGCGCCTGCAGGTTTCCGCCGGAGATTTAGTCGGTACCGTAAAAGAAACGATGCAATTGTTCGACTGGCTTGCCGGCGAACATCGATTGCTTTTTACTTTGCTTTGCACCGAGAACAGCCTGCCGGCATGGTTCGACCACAGTAAAGTGGAAACAATCTTGATCAATTTAATCAGCAACGCCTTTAAATATACCCCTGAGGGCGGCAGAGTGACCGTCGCCTTGCGCAGGGTGAGGCTTTCTGACAACAATCCCGTTTCCTCGCGGCGCCTCAAATCAAAACAGACGGAACCGGTCGAGTGGGCGGAGATCGTTGTTGCCGACACCGGCATCGGTATCCCTCAAGACCGCCTCGAGCACATTTTTGAGCGGTTTTATACCGTGGAGCATCCGGGACGTCTCTATTATGACAGTATCGGCGTAGGGCTCGACCTTACGCGGGAAATCGTTGAACTGCATAAAGGTACGATTCAAGTCCATAGTATCGAGCAACAGGGATCGACTTTTACCGTTCGCATTCCCATTGATCGCCGTGCATTTGCAGCCGACGAAATCGTCGAGCAAAGACCTATCGGGCCGCAGCAGCTCTCGCCGGAGCTCATGGAAGAAATCGAGCGCGAACGTGCAGCCCTGATGATTTCCGCGGACCGCCGGCAAACGCTCAAGGAACCCGCCGCATCAATCCTGATCGTGGAAGATCATCCCGACCTGCGCCGTCTGCTCTCCGACTTACTGAGGCCGTATTTCAAAGTAACAGAGATCGACAACGGACGAGCCGCTTTTACGCAAGCCGTCGAGACCGTGCCTGATCTGATTGTCAGCGACGTCATGATGCCCGAGATGGACGGCATCGAATTGACGCGCTCGCTCAAGCGGCATCCGGCCACCAATCATATTCCGGTGGTTCTGCTGACGGTACGTCGAGAAATCGAGCACCGTGTAGAAGGCTACGAAACCGGTGCGGACGCCTATTTAACCAAGCCGTTCGAACCCGAGGAGCTGATGGCGGTTATCGACACCCTCCTCGAAAACCGGAAAAAACTGCAGCAAAAATTCAGACAGGAAATCGTCATCAAACCGACCGACGTCACGATCCATGAATCGGAAAAAGTCTTTTTGGAGAAATGCCTGCAAGTAGTCGAGAGTCACTTGGACGATCCCGATTTTCACATTGACCGCTTTTGCCGTGAGATAGGCCTAAGTCGAACCCAGGCCTTCAAAAAAATCAAAGCCATCACGGGTTTCTCACCGAATGAATTTATCATTCACATGCGGCTCAAGCGCGCTGCTCAGCTGTTGAAGAATTCTGATATGAACATCAGCGAAATCGCTTACATGCTGGGCTTTTGCGATCATGCTCACTTTACCCGCCATTTCCGCCGCGCCTTCAACTGCACGCCCAAGGAATACCGCAAGCGTGCTGCTGCTTCATCGGCATGAGCATCTTCGCACCCTCATTAATCGAAACCGTTTGCCGCTCCATCCGGCATGACGGCCATTCTTAAAAGCTGGTCCGAACTTTTCAAATTTTCCGGACTGTTGTACAAGAGAAAATTAGCCGAAATCTGTACCTTGCCGCCGAAAATGAAAGAAAGGGTTCGCATGACGAAAAGGGCGGCTTTGTTTTTCATATGGACGGGAGCTTGGTTTGTTTCATTGCAGGCTGCGGAACGTTTGTCTCTTCCCATACCATCCGATGAGGTTTGGTGGGCCGGCGTAATCGATGACGGTTGGCAAATGCCGTTTGCCGTCGGATCCCGTTATCATCACGATTTTTTAGGCGACAACAAATGGAATCAAATCCAACCTCTGTTGATTTCGAATAGAGGCCGCTATATATGGAGCGAGGAGCCTTTTGCATTCGAATTCAAGGATGACACGCTCTATCTACAGGATAACGGCAAGCTGCGGATCGGGAAAGCAGGTGAAACCCTGCGGGAGGCCTACCTTTTTGCAGCCGAAACCTTCTTTCCCTCCTCCGGAAAGATGCCGGATGAAATCCTTTTTCAAAAACCGCAATTCAACACATGGATCGAGCTGACGTACAACCAAAATCAACAGGATATCCTCGCTTACGCCCGCGCTGCCGTGGCAAACGGTTTTTCTCCCGGCGCCTTTATGATCGATGCTTCCTGGCAACAGTCGTACGGCGAGTGGCTGTTTCGCGCCGACCGTTTTCCCGACCCCAAGGCCATGATTGAAGAACTGCACGCCCTGGGGTTCAAAGTTATGCTCTGGGTATGCCCCTTTGTAACCGCAGACAGTCCTACGTTCCGTATGCTGCGCGATCAAGGAGCCCTCATTCGTAATTTGTCCGACGACAAGCCGGCCGTCATCGAGTGGTGGGACGGATTCAGTGCTTTGCTCGATTTCACTCATCCTCAAGCCGATAAATGGTTTCGAGAGCAACTTCAACGGCTTGCCAGCGAATACGGCATCGACGGCTTTAAATTCGATGCCGGCGACAGCCCCTATTACCTCGGCCGCCTTCACTTTCATCATCAAGTCACGCCCAATCGTCAGACCGAGCTTTATGCAGCGATCGGTCTGCAGTTTTCCTTGAACGAGTATCGAGCCTGCTGGAAAATGGGAGGCCGGCCCCTTGCTCAACGACTGCACGATAAAAATCACAGTTGGCAGGACCTGCGACAATTGATTCCCAATACTTTTGCCCAGGCGCTTTCCGGTTATGCGTTTTCATGCCCCGACATGATCGGCGGCGGCGAAATCCAATCATTCCTACATTTGTCTGAAATCGACCAGGAGCTCGTCGTCCGCTCGGCGCAATGCCAAGCGCTGATGCCGATGATGCAGTTCTCGGCAGCTCCGTGGCGTATTTTGTCGGCGGAAAACCTGCAACTCTGCAAAGCTGCAGCCGATCTGCATCTGCGTTTCGCCGACCGCATCCTGCAATTAGCCCGTCATGCCGCCGAAACCGGTGAGCCCATCGTGCGGCCTTTGGAATATGTCTTTCCGCATATGGGTTACGAGCGCATTACCGATCAATTTATGCTTGGTGACGACATATTAGTTGCACCGGTCCTCGAAAAGGGTGCACACTCCAGGAATATCATTTTTCCTCCCGGCGTTTGGCAGGACGAAAATGGAAACCTCTATCGTGGTCATTCCCAAAGAAAAATCGATTCTCCGCTTGCCAGATTGCCTTGGTTTATTAAAACTCGGAAATGAAAAGGGTTATAGTCATGAAGCATCTAACCTTTGCGCCTATACTATGGCTTTGGTCGTTTTGCGCGCTCTTGATGGCCCAAAACCTGGTCACCAACGGCGATTTCGAGCAGGGGATGACCGGTTGGGGCACCTGGTTCGTCGATAAAAACGCCACCTGGGCCGATCCGCCGCGCGCCGACGCCGTATTCGCTGTAAAAAGCCCGGGCTTGGGCGGCAGCAATCAGGCGCTCTATGTGACGGTTAAAGAACCCGGCAAGAGCGACTGGTATATTTTGGTCGCCAAGTCGGTGCCCTTCAAAAAAGGAGAAATGTACCAATTAAGGCTTCGGGCGACTTCTACGCTCAAGCGCACCATTTCTGTGGCCTTTCATACGGACATCACCTCAGGAGGGCCGTTTGCTGTGACCACGATTTCCATTTCTGCAGAAGACAAGATATATGGGCCTTTTAGTGTTCTTTATGAACCTACACCCGTAAATCCCGGCATCAAGATTCAATTCGGCGGGATGAGCGGTGACGTCATCATCGACGATGTGGTCATCGAACAAGTTAAACCGCAACCAGATGAATACCATCCCTATAATTCGCTAGAGGACATTATCGGCGACATTACTCTTCCGCACGAAGGCCTGCCGCATGGGGTTCCGCTTTCGGTTGATTGGTCGCAGAGACCGCGTCGCGGCGCACAACGGCCGCCTGAAGGCTGGACGGCGGCCATTGCCTGGGGGCAACTCTATGAGTGGGCCGAGGGCAATCCGGCAACCAACACCCGTGTACAAATCCGCGATATGGAGATGTATTACCTGAGCAAATCCGACAATCGGTGGCATTTGCTGCAAAAAGCCCTGCGCGTCAGCGGCGCCGCCTATGTTGAGGACTTTCACGGTGACCTTAACAAACCGGCGGACATCCGTACTGAGCCGGACGGCAGCATTTCGGTCACCGCCGGCGACGGCTACAACTTTCATTTCTGGCCGTCTACCGGTCGAGTTACGATTCCCAAAGACGACATCGAAGGCTGCTTTGTCACCGTCCAGGCGCGATTGATCTTGGCCGATCCGAACGGCGTGGATGACCGCGACGATGCCCGCTATCTGTTGAGCGTCGGCGGCGACTGGTGGCAGTCGTTGACTGCCGTTTGGGACAACTGGAAGACCAATGCCGACATGGGCATCGGCCGGTTCCGATTTGTAAGAAAAGAGTGGCGCGGACATAACATGATTACGCTTTCAGCGGATCAAGTTCGTCAAAATCCGCCCCCGATTGCCGGGTCGACTGCGGTATTCGACCTCACCGATCGAGGTCATTTGCCGCAAGTCTGCCGATTGGAACAGAATTATCCCAATCCTTTCAATGCAACGACCACGATCAGCTACTCGTTAGCCGAAAGCGGATTTGTTGAATTGGCAGTCTACAACATTACCGGCAAATGCATCGCAATACTGGTGAATGAACCGCAGCAGGCGGGAGAGTACATCGTCTTATGGAACGCCGGTGACCTGCCCGGCGGTCTTTACTTTTGTCGGCTTAATGCGAACGGCCTTAGCCAAGTGAAAAAAATGGTTGTGCAAAAATAAAAGAGCGAAGATTCAAATAATCGCCAGGTATGGTACCAAGCTATTTTTGCCGATTCAGCATCAGCTGCAAGGAGGCGTCATGAAAAAAATCGCCGTTTTGACAATCTTCCTTCTGGCGGGATTTGACCGTCAAGATGCGGCAAACCTGAAAACATCAAGTGCCTATGCAGCAGACATCGTCATCATTCATCCGCAGGAGTACCCTCGTGCGCTGCGCAATCCGCATATGGGCTTTACCAATCGCGGCAATTGGGAAAACAATGAATGGGCAACCTTGATGCACAGCTATATCAAATGGAACGAGATCGAGCGCGATTCGTTAGACGGCATTGACGAGATCAAAGAATGGTGTGATAGAAACTGGGCCGGCGTGGAGCTCAGAAATATTAAAGTGATCCCGCGCGTCTATCTTCATTGGGATGGTGATCAAAAATACTGGCCTGCCGATATGAAAACCGACGATTACACCAGTGAGCAATTCAAGCGACGGCTGAAAAAGATGATCTGGAAACTCGGCCGGTGCTGGGACACCGATCCGCGCGTAGCCCACATCGAAATGGGCATTATCGGTAAATGGGGTGAACATCACAGCCCCAGCCCGACCTTGGCGATCCAAAAACTGCTGGGTGAAGAATTCCGTAAAAACTTTCCGCACAAGAAGGTACTGGTGCGGCATCCGTGGGAATTCAAGGAATTCGAATTCGGCATTTACTGGGACTCTTGGGCCCATTGGGATCAGATGCAGTCCCACGGCGAAGCGATTTACAACCTCGGCGATCGATGGAAAAACGAAATTATAGGAGGAGAAGTCGCCTATAATTGGGGTAATTGGAAAATCCAACCGGGTGATGACCCCACCGACACCATGATAGACCCTCAACATCGCAACTTTTTAATTGCCACCATTCGGCGATTGCATTGCACACAGCTGCGCTGGGTGGCGGATTATGATCAAAACAACGCCGCCGCCAAAGCCGGCGGCGAACTTGTACAAAAAGCATTCGGCTATCGATTCGTCATCGATGAGGTTTCTTATCCTTCGCGAATCGATAAAGATGAGGAGTTTACGGTAATGTTTACCGGCCGCAATGTCGGCTCGGCTCCGTTTTATTACGATTGGCCGGTGCAGCTGAGTTTGCTGAATCAAGCCAATCAAGTCGTTTGGAGTGCGGATTTTTCCCACGTCGACATCCGGACCTGGCTGCCGGTCGACAAGTGGGATGAAAACGATTCCCTTTATTCTATTCCTCCGCCCCCTTTCACGGCGGCCGATAGCTTCAAAATCACGGAATCCTTGAAACCGGGAGTATACAAATTGGCGATTGCCGTATTAGATCCGGCCGGCCGATTGCCCAGCCTGCGCTTCGCAATTAAAAACTACGCCAAGGGAGGCCGACATCCCATCGGCAACATCGGTTTTGGCGTAGACCTCTCTCAAGCCGAGCTGGATCCTTCGACCTTCGATGACCCCTATACCGATAAATCGCTCCGCTATGTCTACGATCCCGCCTTGATCGGCATCCCTGACAACGGGGAGGTGCAGCTCCCGCAAAGCATCATGTTGTTGCAAAACTATCCCAATCCTTTCAATTCGAGTACAGCTATTCCCTATGAGCTTTCCATGCCGATGTTGATCAAACTATCCGTCTTCAATTTATTGGGCCAACATGTGATCACTCTGGTGGATGAATTCCAGCACGCCGGATATCATGTGGTAAACTGGGATGGAAAAGACGCCAAAGGCATACCCATTGCAAGCGGAGTATACTTTAGCAGACTCGAAACTTACGGATATTCGGTTCAAACCAAAAAAGTTGTTTTGAAATAGAACAGACTCGGGTACGAACTTTTAAATGTTGCCCGTTCAACCCTAAGGATCCACCAGAGGCTGATAAAATTCGCAAAATCTCTTTCATTGTTATTACCATCGCCTTGCTGCAGTTTTCCAGGGTGAGAACAAATGTCATCAGGACCTTGTAAAGTGTCCAATCGCGAGGGGAAAAAATGCTCTCGAAAAATAACGGCAGGCTGTGAAATATTGATTTTCAAAAGACGGAAGGACCTATTCCCTATTCCTTAATGCCAAAGATTTGTCGGCATTAACCGCAGCCTTTCGTTTATTAAACAAGAGTGATGCAGGTTTGGTAATCTTTATTAAAAAAGGCGACAAATATGATACACGGCAAAACGCGAAAGCAATACCGAGATCGGACGGCTCCTGCTGTTCTGCTTTATTTACTTCTTTATGCTTCTGCTTTCTGTCGGGAAATCGATATGACTGTCTTTTGGGACGAGCGGATCGCATTAGCGAATCCGCACAAAGGATGGTACCATCATTTCCCGGACAACCACATCAACAAATATATCATCCGAGCGGATTCACATCTGCTTGATTTCCCCGGCATGGATCACATTTATATTCGACTGGCCTGGTCCTATCTGGAACCGGAAGAAGGAAAATTTAGCTGGGTCACGATTGATACAATTATTAACAAGTGGACGCAAAAAGGTCTGAAAATAGCATTGCGGATTAGTTGTAAAGAGACAAGCACTGATCGGATCGAGCAGCAGTTTGCCACGCCCAAATGGGTCATGGAGGCAGGCGCAAAGGGTAATTATTACCTCATGGGAGAGCTTGTCGGACCGGACGGCCCATGGGAACCGGTCTACGATGACCCGATCTTTCTGCAAAAACTGGAAAATTTTCTGCAAAAATTTGCCGATCGCTATGACGGCAGGCCGTGGCTTCGCTATGTCGATATCGGAAGCTTCGGGGATTGGGGCGAAGGTCATACCTGGGCAGGCAGCAGAATTGCCTATTCGATGGAACAGAAAAAAACGCACATCGATCTTTACTGCCGCTATTTTCAAAAAACCCAACTGATCATTAGCGACGATTTTGTCTATGATGTGAAAAATCCGGCCGACCGCGAAACCCTGCATCGTTATGTCTTGGAGAAAGGGATATCCTACCGAGACGACAGCCCGCTGGTCAATGGATATTTCAGCGGCTACAGCCAGACCTATACGGTACGCAGCCCGGAGTTCTTTCAAGATGTGTATCGGCAAAGACCGACGGTTTTTGAGCTCGAACATTACCGAGCCGTAAAAAGACAAGGGAATTGGCACGCGGAAGCCGGGTCGGCGATCTCTCAATACGCTCCCGGCAAAACCGGAGCGGATTTCTTTCGCGGTGCATTGGAATTGCTGCACGCTTCTTATATCGGCTATCACGGGGACGCGCTTGAGTGGCTGACGGATAATCCGGAATTGACCGTCGAACTGCTGAATCGATGCGGTTATTGGTATTTTCTTCACCGAATCAAAGCCCCGGATTCGCTGGTCATCGGCCAAACCGATACCCTGCAAATGATTTGGGAAAACCGCGGCGTGGCGCCTGCCTATCATGCTTATGTGCTCAAGATCCGCCTTGACGGCCCGCAAAGGCTCGATTTTGAACTGAATTCCGGGAACCAAAAATGGATGCCGGCGGCGACAGATGGATTTTATCACGAAAAATACCTCATCGCCGTTCCTAAAGAAGCGCCGCCGGGGTCATATCACCTTAAATTCAAGCTTTTTTCATATGACGAAAACAAGGATGTCGGTTTGGCTTTGAAAAAGGACTTGCTGGATAAAGAAAAGTATTATGATGTCACCCTAATCAGTTTGGTTAATGCTCGATCAAAATGAGAACGCCGGCTGGGAATTAAGCTTTTATTTTTCAGTTCGACTTGCGGAATTGTGCCTGCTTCCTAATAATTCACTCATTGCAGCCTCCGGTTCCCCGTAAGGTCATCGGGCTGCAGATATATTTTATGCTAATTAAGCTGACGAAAGACAGATCTGCTTCCCGCATTTCCTTTTCCCAGGGCCGCTGATTTGGAAATATACATGACTGATCGAGATGGAGAAAGAACACCGTCGCAGGCATAAAAGAGGTCTTACGATAAGTATGCTTCGGCCTTATGCTCCTCTGCATGTCCGACGCAGAATAATTCCAAGGTTTTTCCAAGGTTATTATTGAGCCTCTGCCGCCGGCCAAAACCCCCGATATATCGTGGATTATATTACATTTCAAGGGATCGTCGGTTTATTATTTTCACCATTATCATAACTTAAACGATTTATTATCTTGTTATTTATTATCTTGCATCTTTCCATCCGCAAGTTTTTTCTGCCGGCATTTATTTTGATAAAAGTCTACTAAGCCAAAAGTTGGTCGGCTGGTTCATTTTTCAATAACTAGGCGGGGTAATAATGAAAAAGAATTTGGCCATATTTGCAACTCTCCTATTGACGAGCGGAGCGTTTTGCCAACTCATCAATCCTTCTGAAACTAACCATTGCGATACTATTGCCGACACTGCCCAATCCGCGCTCTCGGTCATGCTCTCCTCATTCAAAGCGACCCAACAGGGAAATGCGGTGGTTGTTACTTGGGAAACAAAAGCAGAAATCAACCACGCCGGATTTAATCTGCACCGTCGTAGGGAAAAGGACTTGTCTTACATCCGCATCAATCCGCACCTGATTTCCGAAGGTCAAAAAACCGCGGAAGGGACCCTTTACGAATTCGTCGACACTCCGCCCAAGCCCGGCTTGTACATGTACCAATTGGAAGACGTGAACCTCGAAGGTTTTTCCAACTACTCCCCGATCATATCGATTGAAGTGACCGAGTTCATTACCAAAGTTGATGCCAAAAAGGAGAACGTCAATTCCTTTCGGATCAATCCCAACTATCCAAACCCCTTTAATGCCCTAACGACCCTTTCCTTCGAGCTGGCTCGGGATGAAATGGTCCGAATTTCAATCGTGGATGCCGACGGCAGGCTTGTAGAGGAGCTTTATTCCGGCGAGCTGTCGGCCGGCCGAAACGAGATAACTTGGAATGCCGAATCAGCCGCAACAGGCCTCTACTATGCTCTGGTACAAACGCCGACGTGCCGAGCCGTTCAAAAAATGACGCTGGTCAAGTAAACAGGCCCAAAGCAACTGCCGCAACAAATCTTTTTTTACTTATACCGCCATTTTTAAGCTGATGTCGCTGAGGCATTGCAACCGCTAAATAAAGTGAACCCCTTATTTACAGTTTCTCTGCATTGATTAATATCCCTCCTTTCCCGGCAGCGCTTCTATTCTCTTGAATTCCGCTTTCTCTTTTTGCCAAAATTGCGTTATATTTCGTAAGAAAAAGTTCTGCATAGGAAGATCTTTTCAAATTAAAAACAAACAGGAGAGTGCGGCATGAAAAAAACACTGTTGTGGATTCTCGTATCAGTTTTTATAAGCAATGTAGGAGCACAGCCGATTGATCGGTTTCAACCGACCTGGAGCTCGCTGAAAAAATACCAGTGTCCCGACTGGTTCCGCGACGCCAAGTTCGGCATCTTTATTCACTGGGGTGTTTATTCAGTGCCTGCTTTTGCCAATGAATGGTATCCGAGAAACATGTATCAACCCGACAGGTTCGAGTTCAAGCACCATCTCGAAACCTACGGCCCGCAAAAGGACTTTGGTTACAAGGATTTCATTCCGCTGTTCAAAGCGGAAAAATTCGATGCGGAGGAATGGGTGACGCTGTTCGAAAAGGCAGGCGCCAGGTATGTCGTGCCGGTGGCAGAACATCATGACGGCTTTGCCATGTATAAAACGGCTCTCTCCAAGTGGAACGCCGCAGAGATGGGCCCGCAGCGGGACATCATCGGCGAATTGGCGCAGGCTTGTCGAAAGCATGGCCTGATTTTCGGCGTTTCTTCCCACCGCATTGAGCATTGGTGGTTTATGAACACCGGCCGCCTGATCGATTCCGACGTCAACGATCCCCGCTTTGCCGATTTCTATGGACCGGCGCGCGGGGAAGAGGAAACGCCGTCGCCCGAGTTCATGAACGATTGGCTGCTGCGCTGCGTCGAATTAGTGGACAAATATCAGCCGCAGCTGTTCTGGTTCGATTGGTGGATTGAACAACCGGCCATGGCGCCCTATCGCAAGTCCTTTGCGGCATATTATTACAACAAAGGGATTGAATGGAACAAAGGCGTGGTCATCAACTATAAAAACGACGCTTTTCCGCCCGAGGCGGCGGTCTATGACATTGAACGGGGCAGCAGCAAGGCGACCAAACAGCATCCGTGGCAAACCGACACCTCCGTCGGCAAAAAGTCATGGGGGTACATTGACGGCGAGGAGAACAAAAGCGCCAACGAAATTATTGACGTATTGATCGACATTGTGAGCAAAAACGGCAACCTTCTGCTCAATATAGGCCCCAAAGCAGACGGAACCATACCCGAAGAGCAAAAACAGGTTCTTATTGAAATCGGCAAATGGCTGCAGGTCAACGGTGAAGGCATTTACGGCAGCCGGCCGTGGACAATTTCGGGAGAAGGCACTGCCGAGGCGCCGGACGAAACGGCAATGTTCAATGAATACAAAAGCAAAGGTTACACCGCTGAAGACGTTCGCTTTACCATCAAGGGCGATGTGCTTTACGCCTTTGTGCTCGGCGTTCCGACGCAAAAGACTGTCATCAAATCTCTTGGGCTGAAAGCCGGCAAAATTGCTTCGGTCGAATTAGTGGGCAGCACGGAAAAGGTGGTTTGGTCGCAGAACGCCAAAGGGCTGATGCTTCAACCGGCAAAACGGTATCCTACGGAGCACGCCGTCGCCTATCGAATTCGTTTTAAGTAGGCGAATAACTCTAATTATTGTCTCCCCCGCTTTGGTTCAACCGGGAAACGGCGTAAACGACAAACAGCAAGAGAAGGCCGCCGACCAAAGCGGCAATCAAAGTAATCGTGACAATCAATGAAAGGAGCGCAACCAAAGGTTGTTGCTCCTTTCGTTTTTTATAAAAATCAAAGATGCTGTCATAGAAAAGCCGACCAACCCCGATGACAACCAGGAGTATACCCGTCATCATTCGCCATAACGGCATGCGATCCGCCTGCAAAACGAAAAGGGGCCATAACAGCCAGACTGCAATACCCCATTGAAAAATCTGTAAAAAAAGAGAAAAACCGCTGTTGGGTCTTGATTTCATATCGCATCCATGGGAATCGGCAATCTTTTTCGTCGCATTACTCTTCCGCCCAAAAGGCATTGGGGATATGGCGAATGGCGGGTTGGGCGCCGCCGAGAGTTACAATGACAACGTCGAAGCGGCAGGCTGCCTCTTCGATGCCGTGCCGGAAAAAATACGCATCCGCCGTCTCGCTCAGTTGCCGCTGCTTGCGCTCATCCACCCACAGTTCGGGCTCGCCGAACGAACCGGCACGCGTCGTTTTTACTTCGACAAACACCAAAGTCTCCCCTTCGCGTGCGATGATGTCGATTTCGCCGTGTCCTGCTCGAAAATTGCGTTCGACAATTACCATTCCTTTTTGTGCAAGAAAAGCAGCAGCCAGGTCTTCCCCCAGCCTGCCGATTTTTTGGCGAAATGTCTGCATTAGCTGTTGAGTGCTTTGGGATGAAACGAACGGCGGTGTATCGGCGACAGGCCGTAGCGACGAATGGCTTCGATATGCGCACGAGTGGGATAGCCTTTGTGGCGGGCAAAGTCATATTGGGGATATTGTTCGTGCCATTGCATCATGATGCGGTCACGCGTGACTTTGGCCACAATTGAAGCAGCGGCAATAGAAAGCGAACGTGAATCGCCTCGAATGACGGCCTGAGCCGGTTGCGTAAGATTCGGCAGACGGTTGCCGTCGACCAGGACAAAATCGATTTGAAGGGAGACGGCCTCGACGGCGCGCCGCATGGCCATTAGCGCGGCATGCAGGATGTTGCAGCGGTCTATCTCTTCAACATCCGCAATGCCGATGCCGATGACCAGCGCCCGACGCTGAATAAGCGAAAAAAGCTCTTCCCGCTGAGCCGCGGAAAGCTGTTTGG
>JAPDQV010000040.1:27686-31098 GCA_034505495.1 candidate division KSB1 bacterium
TCACGTATGCCGTAAGTATCTTTTTGTCCGACGGCAAATCCGACGGCCGCGGCCACCACCGGACCGGCAAGCGGCCCTCTTCCCGCCTCATCGACGCCGACGACGACCCTGCAGCCCTCAGCCCAGAGTCTTTCTTCATATTCCAGCATGGCGCCGTTGTTCCTCATCGCTCATTGAGGATGCGCAGGCGGCATCGGCAGCTCCGCAGCCTGAGAAGGCGGTTCCCCGCCGCCGAGAATGGCCGCAAGGATTGCTCCGGCGGCGATGACGCCGGCGCCGTACGGCCAATACTTTTGTACAAAAGTCAGCTTTTTTTCCTTTAGGGCCACTTCAAGAGATTGATGCTCACCGGCAGCCAAACGGACTACCGTGGAAAAACTGCTTGACCCATGACGTTTGATGAAAAGATTGTAATCCCCTTCGAGTAGATTTTCAAACACTCCCGGCGTGCGCAGGCTTTTAGCGCGGTTACGCACCGGGTCGACCAAAACGGCAGAAGCATCGGGCGGATCGGTGGTGACAGCTAAAGAACCGATCATCTGCATACGGATATCGCTGTAAGTGTTGTAAAGATCAGGCGGAATTCTGCCGGTATCCAGTTGAATATCAGGCGCCGTCTCGACGGCACGCTTGAGGTACATTTTGGCGGTTTCTACTTCGATTTCCTCACGCAATAGGGAAAAGGCGATGTAAACGAGCGCTGCGAATTGATCATCGTTGCCGAGCCTGCTGTTGAGCAAAGCATCCTGCAGAATCGTGCGTGCGCCGGAAAAATCCGCCAAATAGAACGCCTTAACGCCGTCCAAAACCTTCGGATTGCGGATGGATTGCGCAACGGTAAAAGAAGAGCTCAAAAGAAAAACCAGAAGGAGAGTCTTTATAGAGATTCTCATGTATCATCTCCTTCAGCGGATATAGACCAATTTGCGTGTTGAAGCGAAATCCGGTGTTTCCAACCGAAGAATATAGATGCCGGTACCAACCTCCCTTCCCGCATCGTCGCGGGCATCCCAACTAAATTGATAAAAGCCTCCTTGAATTGGGCCTTGATAAATCTGTTTGACCTTTTGTGCCAACAGATTATAGACCGCCAAATTAATCTCCGCAGCTTTGTCAATTCGAAACGAGATGATCGTCGAGTGATTGAAAGGATTCGGGTGATTTTGCAGCATGCTGTAAGTATCTGCGACCTGCGGCAGTTCATCCTGATGTTCTTTGATAAATTTTTCGTTTCCGGCAAAAAGCGAAAAGCGTCGAATCTGTTGATTGTCGGTGAAACGAAAGATATAGAGCGAATCGGCGCGCAGATCGATGCTCGTGCCGGCTTCCACATCCGCCAGCATGAGCGAAAGAGAATTCTTGAGCGGTCCGAAAAAGCGAAAAATCAGCACCGCCTCGCCGGCGGTTTGCGCGGCTGCTTCAATATGCCAAACAGCACCTTGACCGACAGGCCGAAAGTCGGTCGTATATTGATCGGCAGCTAATTGCCAATCGCTGTGCGGAAAATAAAGCTGTATATAAGAACCGATCGCCGGCGCCTCGACATAGTCCAAGCCGTAATCCCATTTTTCTGTTGCATCCTTGGCAAAGCCGAGATAGTTGGCGCTGTCTTCGGCCTTGTTCATCTTTGCGATGATTTGCATGGACCATTCGATGTTCGGCCGTTCGAAAGGATTCTTTTTTGCCAATGCGGGTTGAGCCTCGAGCGCAGGGATGGTAATGGTAAAGTCTTCCGCCTCGGAGTAAACGGCATAACCCTGCCACGGCTGCATGACGGTGTTTTCGAAAGGATATTGCCAACGTCCGATATACGCATGTGGACCTTGGACTTTTTGCGTATCGACGGCGCTTGCCCAGCGGACATCCCGCCAATCAACCGGAAAGGCGAAAGGCGAAGCGATGTCGTTCCACCCTTTTTTCAAAACAACCACAAAGGGAGTGACGGTATTGACCGAAGTACCCGGTCCGCTGTCGAGCGTTACACCTTCTTTTGCAGTGATCAACCAATACGCGGCGCCCGGACGAACGGCTGAAATCTGCGGATACTCAAGGTAAATCGCTTCCAAAGGTTCCCACTGAAAAAGCCTCCAGACGTGCGGATCGTAGGGGCCAAAGTCGTCCTCAAATATATCTTTCGGCGAAGATTTGTCCGGCTCCAGCGGCAGAGAAATCATACGATAAGCGTCCTGCTCGCTGCCTGAAGGCAACGGCCAAGGCATCGTTAGACCCTGCTGATTGCCTCCGGTCACCCTTACCCTTACTCCTGCCGCAGGGGCTTCTGTAGGATAACGACTTTCGTTCACGCCGTCGATTGCCGATATAGCCCATTCCACACCGCGCACGGTCACTTCGGAGCCAGGGATCTCGCCCTCATACAAGGCTCCGGAAACTTTTTTCATCTGTTTTTCGACAAAACGCCGCTGACCGCCGCGACGATACAAGAGCTTAACGACCGTCAGGGTGTCGTTGTCCGAAACAACAGCGCGCAGCGTGAGTTGGCGCGATTCTTCCGTCAATGTATCGGCGGCCATGAGATTGATTACGGGCGGACGACTGTCGAGATGGAAGGTTAACGAATCTTTTCCGCTCCAGTTTCCGGCGCTGTCCTTTAGCGCGATAAAGAGCCGATGAAGTCCGTCCGATGCTTCAGCCAACGAGATATTGAACTGCACGGTATCGATGATCGCGCTTCCGAGAGATATTCGATTGGTGCCCAAGCTTTCACTCCAAAACAACAGCGAATCGGGGTGCAACTCTCGAAAACCGATACGTATCGGTACGATCGGCGTCTTTTTCGGATTGACATAATTCGGTAACTGCGACTGAATCAGCAGCTGCGGCGTACCCAATATGGGCAGCGTTGCATCGTAACGCAACAAAATGGAGGCGGCTGAGGCACGATTGGCATTTCCTCTGCCGTCTTTCAGCCAGACATAGAGGGGATACACTCCTTCGCTCGGCAGGTGTACGATAATTTTGCCGGTCTCCTCTTCTACGGCGAGACTATCGGTAATGTCGCGCTCGTGCACAGGCGGCGAACCCAATTTCCAATAAGCCATGGCGATGCCGCTGGGATCAGCCGGCTGCCGCCATTCAACCGTAAAATCGGGCGAGTTTTGCCATTTGCTGGGATTGGCTCCGGCGACGTTCAGCCCGATCGGCGGCGGCGGTGCCGTTCGGTCTTCGAAGGTAGTGTCGACAACCGTCTCGGTCTCTGCGATTCCTGTAAACGGCTCGCGGTTGCCGACTCGGTCCCAAGCTGCAGCTTCAAAGGAAAAACTATTGCCGTGGGCGCCCACATAAACATAGGAAAATGTCTTGGCGCGCGTTAAAACATCGAACCAGGGCCCATGATTAATGGACATGCGCAAATCGTATTCGCCCGACAGGCCGCTGCCGTCATCATCTCCTG
>JAPDQV010000041.1:0-26006 GCA_034505495.1 candidate division KSB1 bacterium
GGTCTCTTGTCCCCTGCCCCAACGCGGATCGCGAAAGATATTGATGTTCGGGCTCCAAAAAGTCAGGCCTTGATAGATGTTGCGTTGGCCCTGCCGCACGAATTCATGATGTTTGGCGCGGGCTTCGGTCGAAATGATATCCGCAATCCGAAACATCAATTCGTCGTCCCAAGTGGCCGCCAAAGCGACCGCCTGCGGGAAAACGGTGGCATGGCCGGCTCTTGCCACGCCATGGAGACATTCGTTCCACCAGTTGTATTTGGGAATGTCCAGGCGCGGAACGGCGGGCGCATCGTGTCCCATCTGCGAAATTTTTTCTTCCAACGTCATGCGGCTGATGAGATCCTTAACCCGCTCCTCGAGGGGTAGTTGCGGATTTTTGTAGGCAGGCAACTCAGCCGGTTGTGCATGTGAAGCAAAAAACAAGAGACAAAGCAAAAAGACATAAAGATGCTTCATGAAAGACGGCCTCCTTTTTTGAGTACTTTGAAATAGTTGCTTTTTTGTACCAAGATACAAGAAAAAAGAGAAAAATCAAAGTGAAGCAGACTGCGGGCTAAGTCTACATAATGAAAAAATGCGCCGACGGTGTAACCGCCGGCGCCTCGATATTGCTTTGAGATAGTGTGAATTTAAAATTCTAACGCCGATTGACCTTTGCAAGCTGCAGATTCTGCAATGCGAGACGAACTTCGGCATTGGTGACGCGGTCGCCCGGCTTAAGCCGAATCATCTCGTTCCATCTTCCGTCGCCGTTGATATCCCACCAGCCGAACCCGTCCCCGGCATCAATGCGGCCGTTGTTGTTGACATCGTCCCATCCTTCAACCCAAACCTCAGTCGCCTTTTGCAGCGACAGCGGAATGGTAAACGATCCGTCCGCCGGATTGACCCGCGCCTGAGCCAGAAGGATGATCTGATCCGTGTGCGAGCTGTCAAGCAACGCATAGCAGTACTGGCTCAAATTGCGTCCCGGCCAGCGCACAAAACCGCTGACTTCCGTATAACCGATGCTTTTGATGAAAACGGACAAAAAGTTGTACCAATTGGTCTCTTTGAATTTGAGCTTAACATAATTGGTCGAGTCGAATTGGTCAGGAATAAAGGGAAAATGAATGGTAAGCCCGCCGCGCGAGAGCCCGGGCGCGTTGGTCTTTGTAAAAGGCACCGCCGCATTGATGGCGGAAATGACATCATTGGCGCTGTTGCGAATCAGGTTGATCTCTTTCAGGGTCGGTTCCTGCAGGATCTTTTTGAGAAATTCGCGCAAGTCGACAAACGCCGGATCGTCGTAATCCGTATAGTGTGTCTGGCCCCAAGCGTGCTGAACTTCATTCCAGGCGCCGCGATTTTCCGTAATCAGACGGTTCCCCAGTTCGGAAATTTTTGCGCCGAGAGAGCGGATTTTGCTGAGGTCAGTGACCGCCATGTGGGTTATTTTTTGCGCCTCATTGCCTTTGTCATACACTGCTTGAGCTATCTTGGTGGCCAAATCCAAGCTCTCCATATTCGGATTTGCGACGAGTTGCGCCATCCAGACATCAGACCCCAATACGCTTAACATCGGCATGGTGAATTCGCAGGCCACCATATAATCGCCGACCTCCTGCAGCTCGTAGGCGACCTCGACTTGGCTCATCAAACAGGCATGAAAGACGATTACGTCGAAATGGACGGTATTGGAAAGCGCCTGACGGATTGCCGGCATGGACATGAGCGAACCGCCGCCGTTCTGTTCGTCTTCGCAGGCGCCGCGCCAGCCGCCGCCGTGGTCGTTGATAATGAGCGCATAATGCTTGGCCGGGTACTCGGTTTTTGCCCAGTTCATAAAATCCTTCAGAGTTTGAGGATCGGACATGTCCTTTGTTCCCAAATCCTTAAGAGATTTCGAACTGATTTTATCGGGCAGCTCATCCGGTTTTTTCTCCACCAGGTAGTAATTTGCATTACCTCCGGTTTTAAGGGAACTGACCATGACCACTGCCGTCACCTGATCAGTCGATCCCACTTTTTCCATTTCCTGGACGTCGGCAATAATATAGCTTGTCCCCGCCTGACTGACGTCGAGATTATTGTTCCCGTCAAAATAACCCATGATGGTCCACAAACGTTCTTTGGCCTGCGGTTCGGTGGATTTTTTACCGCAGGACACAAAGAACATGATCAATCCTGCACTGATCAGGAGAATACCTGCTTTGGTTTTCATGGCTCCCCTCTTTGGTTTTAGTGATATTGTTCCAAAGTTATTTTTATTTTTTTGTATTTCTATTTACAAGTAATTACAATAAAAATCAAGACAATTTATTTCAAATTTTCGCCCATGCATCGGAAGCGTGGGTTTATTTATGAGAAAGTAAGAAGCCCAGAAAAATAGTTTTCGTTCATATTACCGAGGATATTTTGCAGGATTGACTTGTCTGCTCCACGTTTTTAATAGACCAACTCAACCGTCATTTCAAAGACTGTCGAAGACGGCTTTGCCGAAGGGGTATAGGAAACATGATCGAAATTGAACAGGATCTTGTTTCTGCCGATAATATGCCAAGCCAGACCGCCGATCCATCGGTCAGACGTCACTGTGCCGGCGGGCTTGTCGACCTGAAACACATCGTGACGACCAATTAGGCTGAAGCGGCCGTGAACGATGCGCCAATCGACAAAGGCGCTGTAACCGCGATTACGGAAGGGCATCGCAGCGGCGTCGCTCAGCTCGCCCAAATGATCGCCGATGCCGCGAAAATATTGCGCCGTAAGCACCGCTTTTCGACTTTCATAGGAGACAAAACCGGCGTGGGTCTGCCAGCGCGGACTCGACTCCAAATTGCCGCGGCCGTATGCGCCCATATAGCTGAACTGAAGTCCGGTCAGTGCCTCCGGCAAAGGTCTCAGCGTAAAGCGCCATTGCAAAGTTTTATTGCGATTCATCTCCAACGCATGATATCCGCCGCCGTTATATATCCCCGCGGCCAAGGAGCCGTATTTTCCAGGATACCCCGCATTGACATTTTTCTGATATTCTGTATCCACTTTTCCGCCCAACAACGATGTGACGGTTACGCCGAAATCCGCTGAGCTAAAGATCTTGGTTCGGTCGAGAAAATGCGGACTCTGCATGCGGTACAGGTTGATCTTTTCCTCAAACTCGATCCAAGGCGTAAAGACTTCGCCGAACAAAAGGCTGGGATCTGAAAATATACCAAAGCCGGGCGCCTTGTACTCCAAATAGCAATATTTCAGTCTCATCTCGACATCGCCAAGGCCGTCGCCCTCACGATCCACCGTAATATCGGGCGTGATTCGCCCCGAGAGGCTTTTAGTAATGCTCCTCCGATAGGACAAATAACCTCTCTTGATTAAAAACTCGCAGGTTTCCGGGCCATCCTTGCTCATGTACTGAAACCCCAGAAACAGCTGGGCGGTCAAGGAGCTGCTTTCGGCCGCCCGCAAAATGTCCTGCATTCTTTTTTCGAGTTCCGTTTGCTCAACCTGCGCCCATAACAGAACCGGTATAAAAAACAACGCGCCCAGGGTTTTAACATGCATAATTCCCTACTCCTATTTGCAAATTCGATTTAATAGAACCGTTTTCGCCTGGCAATAAAGCTGAACAAAGTCGTTTTGGTTAAGAATAGCAGGAGGAAATTTTTACCTTCCCACGAAGAACATGAAAAGAAAAAAACCACCGGCCCACGATGAGCCGGTGGTTTCAGCAAAAAGCTCTACGGCTAAAAGCCCCGATAAAGATGATAATACACTTCGTTCCAACGCAGTTCTTTTTTAAAGTCGGCAATCTGTGTATTTTCGTCAATCAGTACATATTCAATCCCGGCCATTTCGGTAAAATCTTCAAGATGCTGTGCGGTTAAAGCCATGCTGAAACCGGTATGATGCGCACCTCCCGCCAGGATCCATGCTTCTGCGCCGATTTGCAGATTCGGTTTCGGCACCCAAACGACACGGGCAACGGGCAGTTTGGGCAGCGCTGCATCGGGCAGAACCACCTGCACCGGATTGACGATCATGCGGAATCGGTTGCCTAGATCAATAAGCGAAGCGTTGACCGCCTCGCCCTCTGGAACGTTGAAGACCAGACGCGCCGGATCCGCCTTGCCGCCGATGCTGAGCGGATGAACCTGCAGCGAGGGTTTGCCCGCCGCCAAGGAAGCGCAAACTTCCAACATGTGAGCGCCGAGCACTTTCATGCAGGACGGATCCAGATGATAAGTGTAATCCTCCATGAAGGAAGTTCCACCCGGCAAGCCTGTAGACATCACTTTCATAGCCCGAACCAAAGCCGCTGTTTTCCAATCGCCTTCGGCGCCGAAACCGTACCCCTCGGCCATCAGCCGTTGAACCGCCAAACCGGGCAGTTGCGGCAGACCGTGAAGGTCCTCGAAGGTGGTGGTAAAGGCTTTAAAGCCGCCCCTATCCAAAAAGGCGCGCAACCCGGCCTCAATTCTTGCCGCATCCCGCAAAGCCCCCTTAAGCCGCTCATCGCTTTTGACGGAAGGGGCAATCTCATATTGCTCTTCATATTCCTTAAGCAGGCTCGTTACGACGGCTTCGTCGGCACGGTTGACCTCTGCCGCCAGATCACCGATGCCGTAACCATTGACGGAAAAGCCGAATTGTTTCTGAGCCTCGACTTTATCGCCCTCGGTGACCGCGACTTCACGCATATTGTCGCCAAACCGCACGACTTTGAGCGTCTGCCAGTCGTGCCAAGCCGCAGCCGCACGCATCCAGACTGCCAGCTTTTCCTGCACGTCCTCATCCTGCCAATAGCCAACCACGACTTTACGATTCATCCGCAGCCTGGTGTTGATAAAGCCGAACTCCCGATCGCCGTGCGCCGACTGATTGAGGTTCATGAAATCCATATCGATCTTGTCCCAAGGGATCAGCCGATTGTACTGCGTGTGCAGATGCAGCATCGGCTTGCGCAAAATCGAAAGACCGGCGATCCACATTTTGGCCGGCGAAAAAGTATGCATCCAGGCGATGATGCCGATACATTGAGGAGCCGCATTGGCTTCCTGGCATAGGGTGCGAATGGTTTCCGGCGTGGTCATGACCGGCTTAAAGACTACCGTCGCCGGTATTTTGGCGGATTGGTTCAGCGCTTGGGCAATCTCTTTCGCATCCTCCGCCACCTGTTGAAGCGTTTTTTCACCGTACAAATGTTGGCTTCCGGTTACAAACCAGACTTCTAAAGATTGAAATACCTTTTGCATGTCAAGCTCCTACAAGATCGTTAGATGGATTCAATCGAACGGCCTTGCATCATTCGACCGTTTCGCCTAAAGTTTTGCCTTAACTAAACGCATAATGTTGTAAAAAGTGCAGCATTTTCTATTGCTAAAAATAGTATTTTCCACCAGAAATCAAATAGAAACCTTGCATGTCGCTCGATTTATTATTAAACTTAAAGGCAAATTTAAAGAGGAGCAGGGTATGGAAAAAATTTCTCGTCGTCGTATGCTGAAAAACATGGCGGCCGCTTCGGCCTTTTACATTGTTCCGAGACATGTATTGGGCGGCCCGGGCTATCAGGCACCCAGCGACACGCTGAATATTGCGGGCATCGGTGTCGGCGGCATGGGCGGAGCCGATCTTCGCGAACTCGAAAGCGAAAACATCGTGGCGCTCTGCGATGTTGATCATGAGTATGCCGCCCACACATTCAAACGTTATCCCAAAGCGAAAATATATAAAGACTATCGCGTCATGCTCGAAAAACAAAAAGATATTGACGCAGTGGTGGTGGCGACACCGGATCATATGCATGCACCGATCACCATGGCGGCCATTCGCGCCGGTAAACACGTCTACACGGAAAAGCCGTTGACCCACACCATCAAGGAAGCAAGACTGGTGACCCAGGCTGCGCGGGAGGCCAAAGTCGCCACGCAAATGGGGACGCAAGGGCATGCCATGGAGGAAGCGCGGCTCCTTTGCGAATGGATATGGGACGGCGCCATAGGCGACGTTTATGAAGTGCATGCTTGGACGACGCATCCGGTTTGGCCGCAGGGTATTGCACGCCCTAAAGAAGCACCAAAGGTCCCGAAAGGACTGGATTGGGATTTATGGATCGGCGTTGCTCCTTATCGTCCCTATCATCCGGTCTACCATCCCGGCCAATGGCGAGGTTGGTACGATTTCGGCACCGGCGGGCTCGGCGATATGGGCTGCCATATTTTCGATCCGATCGTATGGGCGCTCAAATTGGGGCATCCGATCAGCGTCGAGGCAAGCCAATCGATGTTTGTCCCCAAAGGTTTAAATTGGGACAAGCCGAAAAACACCGACAGCTACCCGCAGGCTACGCTGGTGCATTACAAATTTCCGGCGCGCGAAGGCATGCCGCCGCTGACGCTCCACTGGTATGACGGCGGTCTGATGCCGGAAACCCCCGAAGAACTCGAAGAGGGTCGGAAAATGGGCGATCAGTTCGGCGGAGTGCTCTATATTGGAACCAAGGGGAAAATCCTTACCGGTTCACACGGTGCCCGCGGAGTGCGCATCATTCCGGAAAGCAAGATGGCCGAATACCGCCGCCCGCCCAAAACGTTGCCCCGTTCCGTCGGCCATCATCGCGAATGGATCAATGCCTGCAAGGGAGGCGAAGCCGCAGGCATGAATTTTGAGAAAGCCGGGCCGCTCACCGAGATCGTGCTTCTGGGCGTTCTGGCGCTCAGATTCGATAAAAAGCTGATATGGGATCCTGAAACGATGCGTTTTCCGAATTGTCAGGAAGCCGACGCATTTGTGCACAAAGAGTATCGCGCCGGTTGGTCTTTGTAAAGGCGAGAGTCAAGGATCACGCGATTATTGCTGTACAGATGGGTGTTAAAATCTCCGACAGCCGAAAATCAGCGTTATACCTCGAGCTTGTATTTCTTTAATTCGCGATCGATCTGTTTTGCATCCCCGACCAATGAATTCAGGTCAGCCCAAAACTCCGGGCCGTGGTTTTTATGTCGGAGATGAACCAGCTCGTGCAGAATCACATAGTCGATCAAATGGTCCGGTAGCTGAACCAATTTGACATTCAAATTAATGTTGTCGTTTCCTGAACAACTTCCCCATTTTGTCTTTTGACAGCGGAAGAACACTCGATTATAGGTAAATCCGTGTTTTTGAGCCAATGCTTCCAGGCGGGAAAGCAGCTTGGCTTTTGCTTCGTTGCGATCAATTTCCGGCTTTTGTTCCTGTCGCGCTTTATGCTCCTCCTCCACGCGCGTCTTTTCAGCAAGCTGCGCCTCCAGCGCCCGACGACGACTAAGCACAATCTCTTCAGCCTGCTGGTATGACATGCCGAACGGCACCGCAACCCGTACCATTTCAAACGGCTTTACCGTTACGCTAACGGCTTTGGCCTTCTTGCTTCTTTCAAAAAGAACGGGACCAATGCCCGGTACATTCTTGGTGAATGACTTGATACTCATGCTGTCTCCGTCTTATAGAGTTTCCCCAGAATACAGATCCCCACAACAGTTCAACATCAACTGAATGCTTAATTTGGACAAGCAGCTCAACTATACATGCATGGGAATCCCCAAAGGATAGGGTCGTCATGCATTGGTGAAGGTATTAAATCGGAGTAAACGGCTCAAAGCTTGCTATGAAATAGCGCAAATCGAATTTGCGGCGTCTAAAATACGCAAATGATAACTTTGAGCAAAATAAAAAAATTCCAAAGAGAAGGCTTTCCTACGCCGCAATTTTTGCTCTATGCTGTTTCTGAGAAAAACTCTCAAACCCAGTCAAGTATTTTAATATTTGTTCCCCCTGGGATAAAAAAAGGACTGTAAGTTGCAGTCCTTTTATTTGCTCATTGGCGGGGCCGACGGGGCTCGAACCCGCGACCTTCGGCTTGACAGGCCGATGTGCTAACCAGCTGCACCACGACCCCTTTTCTTAAGCATAATAAAATAGCCAAATATCGATAAATAAGCAAGAAAATTTTTCTCTCCCCCTAATTAATAAAAATTTTGACAAAGTGAAATCCCAAATAGCAAGCGATTCCTAAAATTAAAATCCCGAAAGCTATTTTAATTACCTTTACATTGGAATTTAGAATAAAAAAATGATGATTTTTATGAACCAGCAAAATCATAACCGAGAAATAGGTAAAAGAACCAAGGGAGACCGTACCCCAAAAGAGCAAAGCCGCAGGGAGTGAAGCATTCGGAAGAATTCCGAGTTTATCAAAAAAACTAATAATAGCGATCCAAGAAGCCAATGTTGTCGGGTTGCTGATGACCAATATGAACCCGCCGATTAAGGCCACCCTTTTTCTGCCGAAAAAAGCTTTGGGAAGAGCGGATTCATGCGGATGAAGGGCATCATGGATGACAAAATAACCCAACGCCATTAACAGCAGCGAAGACACTCCCCAGAATAAAGCAGAAACCCATCGGATCTCCAATAAAGGGGCTAATCCAAGAAAACAAACAACAGGCCAAAACCCGTCCGCCAGCGCCGCCCCTAAGGCGAAAGCCGCCGCCGACCAGACATGGCGATCCAGCGCTCGTCGGATGATCTCTAGATTGACTGGGCCCAGAGGTATCGCTGCCGCAAAGCCCGCTAATAAAGTCACGATGGGGAAAATTAGGGGGATAGAAAACACTACTCGCCTCTCATCGACTTGTTTTTCCGTTTATGAGAACCATCAAATGTTCAGATCTTCCGATGCGGGTCCAGAATGAGCGGCGGAGAAGAGTGGGCGGTACAGGATTCGAACCTGTGACCCCCTGCTTGTAAGGCAGGTGCTCTGAACCAACTGAGCTAACCGCCCAAACATCCGGCAAACAGAAAAAGCTGCTTTCCCAAACCTCTGCGCTTGTCCATCGGCACTTCTATCACCCGACTCTTTTAGGGAGACAATGAAAAAATCAAGAGGACTTTTTTTTCCACAAAAGAGCGAGGGGGAAAACAACGCAATAAGCAAAAAGCAGGACGATAGGAGAAAGGGTCAAAGACCAAAAACTGTCGGCAGGGCCAATGGACATTAGGGAATATCCCACCACCAACAGTCCGACACCCAGAGCCATCAGCTTGTAATTATCAAAAGTCAGGCTCAGAGCGGGTTCTTTAGCGACTATACGCTTTGTCTTTTTTTCTGTTTTCTTTTCCTTCATATTAATAAAATGTAGCCATTCCGATTCTCTTAGTCAAGGTTTTTATCGTTTTCATTGAGTGTTCGATCAGGGATCAAAACTCTTCCTCAGGTTCCTGCTTTTTGCGATAAGCTTTAATCAAGCTTCTATGGCGTTTCGTCTGCAGCCGTGCCAAGCGGACCCAAGACGGAACTTTGGTTTTATGTCGCTTTTTAACCGGTTGCAGCGCCTCGGTAATAATTTCCACCAGTTTTTCCAAAGCCATGGATTTGTTTGCCGCTTGACTGCGCGATTCCTGACAAGAGACCATCAGCACGCCGTCCATCGTTAAGCGGCTTGCCAATCGTTCGAGCAGCAGCTGCCTTTGCGGCTCCGTGAGCGAACGCGATCGCGCAATATCAAACACCACCGTTACCTTGGTGTTTGAGGTGTTCACATACTGGCCCCCGGGGCCGCCGGCACAAGATGCCCAAAAGCTGAGCTCGCTCATCGGTATCAATATGGGTCCAGCCTGAAGATAATCCATATTAATGCCCCTTTTTTTGGCCCTCCAACCAATGCAATGCGGCATTCGGCAATAAATCGTCTTTTCCGGAGAAAATCGTCAACCGAACTTTTGCCGCTTGCCTTCGTAATAATACGCAATTTTCAGCAAAAAACGGATCTTTTATTTGCATATTGTTCTTCTCTAATCGCAATCCAGCTAATAGATTTTCAGAGGGATAAGCGGATGCGACTTTACCCGTTTTCTTTTCGTACAGATTGAAAACCGTTTTTAAAGCATTCGAATATGCTGCATCATAAATATGTTGGACGATATCGAGCGCCGCGGAGGAATGCCCTGGTTCCCAAAGCCGATTCAATTCAAAAAGCTCACTTTCCCCCTCTTCTACGCCTTTGACGGGAGTGGGATTCCACACGGAAACCGCGGTCCAATAGTGAGGAGCTTTTGCAAAAAGCTTTAGGGCCTGATCGGCGCCCTCTCGATAGCCGAAGAGATAAATTCTCGTTGTATCGACGGATGCATTTGCCAGCGCAAAAGCAACTGCTTCAAGTAGGATCGCGGACTGCCGAGACTCCGGCAGATCACGAATTGCCGTAAGCTGCGGAGAAAGAAACACCCAATCCTTCAATAAGCTCCATTTTGCAAAGGGTGCCGCAGCCGTTTCATAAAGCTGTTCATCGTTTCCGCCAAGCCACACGAGCAAGGGTCTTTGTCCTTGTGAATTCGCACCATAAAAATCGGCACGATAAGCGCCGCCGTCGTCATTTGCATAAATTACCTGCTTTATTCCGTCAGGCAGGCGCCTGGGGCCGACTTTTGTCATATCGATCGGCTCAAAGCCGATTGAAAACGCAGGCGAGTCCTGCTGCAAATTGAAATCTCCTTTAAGAGGGTCGACGAACTTGGGATCGGCAAAAAGAGAACCTCGATCTTGTCCTCTTTTTTGCCATTTTTCAGCCGACAATTTCGCAAAGCGCACCGGTTTGCCGTCCGCGCGAAAATACAAATTATTGCGGAAAAGAAACTGCGTGGTATCTCCACGCCAATGCTTGTCGAG
The DNA here is from genome assembly GCA_034505495.1 of candidate division KSB1 bacterium. NCBI lineage: Bacteria > Pseudomonadati > Candidatus Zhuqueibacterota bacterium. The sequence goes on from JAPDQV010000041.1 coordinate 10,688, forward strand.
AAGTTCGCTGTCTTTCCAATACAGAATATTCCGTTCAAATGTAAAGGATCGATGCGTCTCATTGCGCGAGCGCATCAGCTGAGCCGTTCGGCCAAAAGCGAATATATTATTGCGGATGATGTTGTCGTGACCGTAATGTTGATGAAACCCGCCGCTTTTGGTATTATAAACAATGTTTTTCTCGATGAGGATGCCCGAGCTCCCCTCATCCGTGTAAATTCCCCAACCGCCGTAACCCCATGTTTCGATGTCGTGCACAATATTGTTGCGGATGATGGTGCCCGGAGAGACGCCGAGGGTATAGATCCCCCCCATATCGGAAAGCACTCCCTGACCGGCCTTTTGAATAAGGTTATACTCCACCACATTGCCGAAAGCGGCGCTGGGTTTATAACCCCATTCCAAACCGACGGAAATTCCGGTGTAATATAGATCGCTGATTTCGTTGTGGGCGATCAAGTTGTTTGAGGCGTGCATGGAAAGAATACCGATGCCGGCAAAATAAAGTCTCCCCAGGCGTGAAAGCGAATTATCGAGAATCTGCAGTCGATCGGTGACGAGCAGCGAATCCGAACCGGCGCGACCTCCTGTAATAAGAAAACCGCCGGCGCCGATGTCATCGATAACATTCCGGCGAAAGGTAATACGTCTGCTGCCGTCGCGCACCTCGACGGCATAAGTACCCAAATGTTCAAATCGGCAATTTTCGATTGTCAAATCCCTGCCGCCGACAATTTTAAGGGCACCGGGAACGGTATCGGCGCCAAAGTGGTCTCCCGGATCACCGGGCGGCAAAAACCAATCGTTGTGCGAAAACGTCAGCCCCTGCAGCCGAATATGATGAGCATATCTGCCGAACAGGGGCTCGCCCTGAAAGATGATCAATTGATCCAAATCCGGCGCGATGACCTGTGCCGAGCGGATGTCCTCGTCGGGCAACGGCAGGTAATACAATTTCCCTTCCCTTCGGTCGAGATACCATTCCCCCGGTTCATCTAATCCTTCAAAAACATTGTCGACAAAATAACGGGCACCCCGTTTGGAGTAATCATCGGTAAAAGGGCGCCAAGCCGGGGTCGCCAAAGTCACAATGGACTTTTCTGCGTCGATCGCGCGTATGGGACAATGGGCATCGGACCAAAAATGCAGCAGCACAATCTCAACATCTTCCAGATTACGCCACAAAGGGCTCAAATCCTGGGGGTTATAGCCGAATTGATATCGATAATGATGAAAAGGCCACTGCTTCGACTCCATAGGGTCTCGCACGCGAAACCAGCCTTTATTGGGGGTTCGAGCGCGAAAACGCCGTTGGCCGTTGACAAACAACTGTTGAAAACGATAACTGCCGTTGCGAACGTCGGGGATCTCTGCCGTCCAATAGGCGCCCTCCGGCCGAAAATAGGTGATTATTCGGCCGCCGGAGAGAACGACCCGCTCATTCTGATAGTTACAATAGGTGATCGGTGCATCTTTACTACCGGAGTCCTCGGGCAGGAAGACAATCGGCTCTCTCAAGCTGTAAAAGCCGCCGCGCAGAAAGACGGTGACAGGCGCGCTCAACCCACCCTTTTCCTGCAGGTTACGGATTTCTTCCTGAGCTCGCTTGAGCGTTGCAAAAGGTCCCTCCTTCCCCACCGGCTCCGGCGACTTTCCCGACCATTCATCGTTTCCCTGCGGGGAGACAAAAAGGTATATTTCTTGAGCACTCAAAAGCGCGGAAAGGGCCGACAGCATCAACCAAATTTTCATGCAATGGCTCCAAAGTGGGGAAAGAAGTTCGAGAGCTTTAACGCCGCATGGTCCCGCTTTATTCTTGATTTTTATTATTGCCTGTCTTGAAATCGTTTTATCTCAAAAAAAGCCGAGCAGGTGATTCATCGACAATCTTAACGTCGGCTTGGTTGATCGTTCCATAGTTTAACCGGCTGCATACGCCCCAAATAGTGAAGGCGTACGTCATCCGGACGAATGATATCCTTTCTGCCGCCTTCGGTCTCAGCATTATCTCTGTCGAAAAAGCCTTCAAAGACTTTTGATGAGCTCCAACAGTGCCTTCGCCGATTCTTCCGGACCTTTCCATTCCCAGCCGGGAACTCCCAGCCGAGTCCGCAATTGGCCGACATAGAGACCGGCTTCAAAAAAAGCGCGAAAATACTTTTCAGCGTTCCGTTCATGAAGCTCGCGATACTGAACGGCACCGAAAACATTGACGAAATAGGTGCGCACCAGACCGGTCGAGGTGGTTGTGCCTTTGCTCATGGCGGCGCCTTCGCGAAAAACCGCCAGGGCTTGTTCCGGACTATGAAACCGTTCAATAATCGGTTTATCTGCGTCCACCTCTTCATAATTATTGGCATAAAAAATCATGTCGACCGGATAACCTTTGATGACTTCTTCATAGCGGGTTACCGGCAGAACAACTCGGGCATTGACTTGATTCGGGTTCATAATAATGGCACGATCAAGCTGTCCGAAAGCAAAACCCGGCTGCAAATCGTCCAGGCGAACAAAAGCGCCGATCTCCGTGCCGTAGCCGATGACGTTGCCGCTTTCATCCAACTTGAGCGACCCCATGTCGTCGGCAATAATAGTCATTTCCTCGATCAGATCGGCTCCAAGATTGCGAAATGCTTCCAGGGTTTCCGACTTGCCGGCACCGGTATCACCGAAAATAAGAACATTGGCCGCTTTGTTGTTCTTCAAAAGAATCCTTACCATGGCACCGTGAAACGGCAGCCGATTCCGTTTCAGCATAATAATATTATGAAGGGTAAGAACCATCTTTTTCAAATAACCAAAGTAGCCGAACTGATCCTCGCGCGGGACAGCCGCAACCAGGAGATTATTCTCTTCATCATCGAAAAAAACCGTCGGCATGGGTGCCAGTCCCGCCAGCGATTCCGGCGAGACGCCGAAGAGATAGACAGCGTCCGGCTTACGTCCGACTATTTCATCTTCGGCAATTTCGAAAAGATTGGCCAAGGATAACCCCAATTCATAAAAGCGGGAGTGAAAATAGATCAAAATGTATAATTCGCCTACCTTAGCAGGGTACCCGAGCCACTCATCCTTATCCAGCTGTTCATTCCACAGTGGATTTTTCGCCACACGCACGAATTGACCGGTGCGCTTGTTCATCGGCGGATTGAGCAGCAACGGCGGATACAGAAGAATTTGCCGAATGATCGGCAACGGCGCCAGTTTTTCTTTGTAACGCGGCGGCAAATCGATTGGTCGCGGCAGGGCTATAACCGCCACTTCGGCTCCGGCGGCAATTTGTCGATAGACGGACGGGTGCCTGCCGGTGACGTTTTCCTCGATATCCCGATAGAGTTTGCGAATCAAATGGGTCAGCGATTCAACCGTGCTGTTGAAGGTGCGGTAAGGGCGCTTATCGAGCCGATCACCCTCAGAATCGCAGATCAAATAACGCTCGAAAGAACGCCAATAGTCGTAGAACCGTTCGATAAAAACATATAATAACTCGGGATTGTCCAACAACGGACCGGCATCTGCGACCAGTCGTCTGGTTTCAGCAATCGTCAGCTTTTCGAGATAGATAAAAGAACGAATCAGTTTATCTATCTCATCGTCCACTACCTGATCATTTTCGAGACGAAAGAGGCGCAGCAGAGGAGATTTTCGTCTTTCCAAAGTATCGATAAAGCGCTTCAGCATTTCGCGAAAGAGGGAGCTGGTCAGCAGCTCTTCTCCGGTTTCACACACTCGATCCCGCAATCGAATGATAATTTTATTTTGAAGGAAAGAAAAACTTATCAGATCGCCGCGTTCCTGCATTAACAAGCTCCAATCAAAGAATTCGACAAGATTTACCAAGAGATTTTATTGGTTGGAATTAAATGTCTTTATAGGCCTCAATCAAAACGGACGCCAAATAGCGATCCAATGACTCTCCGGCAGGCAAGGAGTTGAGAATTGCCCGACCGCAAGGATCGTTTGTCTCCATATTGCTTCCGATAGGGGATCTTTGGATGATCAAATTTACCTGTCGGAAGCCGCTCCGCCGCACCAAAGCATCATATTCCTCGATCAGCAGGGCGCCGCTGATGCAACCCACATAGGCTTCGAAGCTGCTGCGCAGCGCAGGCGGAAGTTCCCGATAAAGCGCCGTGTCCGCAATCGCCAAGCGGCCCCCCGGCTTCAGCACACGATAAATTTCTGCGAAAACTGCCGGCTTGTCGGCAGAAAGATTGATGACACAGTTGCTGATCACCACATCGATCGAATTGTCGTCCACCGGCAGGTTCTCGATTTCGCCCAAACGAAACTCGACATTTTCTACCCCATGCTCTTTGGCGATTTTTCGTGCTCGTTCGATCATGGCCGGAGTCATATCGACGCCGATGACTCGGCCGGTCGGTCCCACCTTTTCAGCTGCCGAAAAGCAGTCAAATCCGGCGCCGCAGCCCAAATCCAACACGACCTCACCCTCTTTCAGCGAAGCTGCGGCAAGGGGATTGCCGCAGCTCAAGGATAGATTAGCCTCTGCCGGAACGGCCTGCAAATCCTTCTCTTCGTAGCCGAGCAGGGCGGCGTAAGCATCCGGTTTTACTCCGCAACAGGACGGGCCACAGCCGCAACTTTGCTCATTTTGTGCAATCTGCTCATAAGCTTTCCGAACGTTTTTCTTTAGCTGTTCCGCATTCATGGCATTCTCCATCGTCATTCGACGTTTTATATTTCAGCCCTTAATAACCCCCAAAGGCCGCAGTTTGGCAACACGCTTGGATAATCCCGCGCCGCTGACCGCCTCGACGACATCGGCGACATCTTTATAGGCTTCCGGCATTTCTTCGGCCAACGTCTCGCGTCCGGCGGCACGCACCAGAATGCCCTCCTCGGCCAACTCGTGCCGCAAATCGCGCCCCTTACCGGCTTTCAGCGCCTGGGTGCGGCTCTTTAATCGGCCCGCGCCGTGGCAGGTAGATCCGAACGTCTCCTGCATGGCCCTCTCGGTGCCGATCAGCACGTAAGAATAGCGGCCCATATCGCCGGGGATCAGCACAGGCTGACCGATCGAGCGGTAAGCCTCGGGCAGTTCGGCATGATGCGGCGCAAAGGCGCGCGTCGCCCCTTTTCGATGGACCACCAACCGCCGTTTTTTACCATCCACCATGTGCTCTTCGATTTTGGCAATATTATGCGCAACTTCGTAAACGATCTGCATGTTGAGCTGTTGAGGAGTGACGCCCAGCGCCTTGAGAAACGCCTGCTGCACCCAATGACTGATCATCTGCCGATTGGCAAAAGCAAAGTTGACCGCACAGGCCATCTGCGCGAGATAGCGCTGTCCCTCCGGCGAGGTGATCGGTGCGCAGCAGAGTTGCCGATCCGGCAGCTCGATGCCGTACTTTTGCGCCGCCTTGAGCATGACATTGATCGATTCTTCACAAATCTGGTGGCCGAAGCCGCGCGAACCGGTATGGATCGTCACGACGATTTGCCCTTTGCGCAGTCCCAGCACTTCGGCAGCCTGCGGGTCAAAAATTTCCTGCACGACCCCCACTTCGACAAAGTGATTACCGGAGCCCAGAGTGCCGAGCTGCTGCCTGCCGCGCTCACGGGCTTGGCCGCTGACCGTGGACGGATCGGCGCCGGACATACGTCCCTTTTCCTCGATCTTGTCCAACTCGAACGATTCGCCGAATCCCGCCGAGGCCGCCCAGTGCGCCCCTTCGATCATCACCCGCTCTTCTTCTTGATTGCTCAGCTTGACCGGTCCCTTGGAACCGACGCCGCTGGGCACCTTGGCGAAGAGCTCGTCCACCAGCTTTTGCAGCTTCGGTTTGACCTCATCGAGCTGCAGATCGGTGCGCAGCAACCGCACGCCGCAGTTGATGTCATAGCCAACCCCGCCTGGGGAAACGACGCCGTTTTCATAGTCGAACGCCGCCACGCCGCCGATGGGAAAGCCGTACCCCCAGTGAATATCCGGCATGGCCATCGACGAGCCGACGATACCGGGCAAACAGGCGACGTTGGCCGCCTGAACCGGCGCGTTGTCGGCGAAAATTTGCGGCAACATCTTTTCGGAAGCATAGATGCGTGCCGAAGTGCGCATCCTGCCGCTCTGCGGAATCTCAAAAAGATAATCGTGAATTTTCTTTACATCCACGCTCATGGCAACCTCCTCCGCTCGGTCTGCGAGCGGGCAGATCAGTTTATTACACAAGACTAATCAAATACGGGCAAAGCATTCCTGCAGATCTCAAACATCAAAGAGAATCTGCGCCGAGTACCCTTCTTCAGTCTTTTCGACAGCCAGGTTATGATAGGTGACGGCTTTGATCTCCAAAGAGGCCTGATGACGTTTGGGGTCAAAGCGGTCGCCCTTGATTTCAGCCCTTAACCGGCCATCCTCGATGCGAAGATCGATCTCGACCGGTATAAAGCCTTTGGTCTGAAACAAAAAGTTCAGTTTGGACAACCAGTTGACCATTAATTGCCCATTGTCTTCGCCGACGACCGTCACGACGCGGCGCCGGATAGGCCGAAAGTCGCCCTCGGGAACTACAAGTCTGAACATCGCCAGGGCGGCGTCGCCAAAAAGCTTGTCCAACGTGGGTCGCCGCAGCTGAATGCCGATGTCGGCCGTATGATCGATGATTTCAAAATCGATTTCCTTCATTCGCTCTTTTACGCCGAGGCGATATAACGGCGGATGGCATCCACCAGCGTGTGCCACGTCCATCGCCTCTTCTCGTCATCGCATTCAAGCAAAGTGACACGAAATCCCTGACGTTGCGTGCAAAATCCGGTCAACGGCACCACGCAGATGCCGGTGGCAGCCAAGAGGTAGTAGACGAAGCGTTTGTCCACCGGCACGTTTTTCACTTTTTCCTCGACGAGCCGCCGCACTGCGTGATTGGCGATCGGCAGCGTCTGCTGTTGGTTCAGCACTCCTTCGCGAAAGAGGATCGACAAATAAAAGGCACCCTGCGGTCTATTGACGTATATCTCTTCGACTTGAGAAAAAATGTCGACGGCTTCGTTGGCGCGGGCTTCAAAAATGCGCCGCCGTTTTTCCAGATGCGGAGCATAGCGCGGATCGCCGATCACTTTGGGAATCGTCATCTGCGGCAGCGTCGTGGAGCAGACCTCCAGCCGCTTGGCATTGATCAGGCTATTGATATAACGCTTAAAGTCCGGATAATTATCCTGATTGAATATTTCAATCCAGCCGCAGCGGGCGCCCGGCCAGGGATATTCCTTGGAAATGCCGCGCAGGGCAATTCCCGGCACGTCGCCGATGACTTGACTGAGATGTACGGTTTCCGCACCGTTGTAGACAATGTGCGCATAGATTTCGTCGCACATTACAAATACGCGATTTTCGCGGGCAATTTGAACGATCTTTTCCAAAAATTCTCTGGGATAAACCGTGCCCGTCGGGTTATCCGGATTGATGAGCAGAATGCCGGCGATGGAATCGTTATACTTGACTTTATTTTCAAGATCCTGCAGATCGGGCATCCATCGATTCTGGGGATCCAGCATGTAGGTCAGATGTTCGTAACCCGAATGCGCCGCCTCTGCCGAAGAGTGCGTTGAGTAAGCCGGCGAAGGGCCGATGACGCGCGCCTCGCGGCGAAGCGCGCCAAAGATGCGGGCCACGGCATCCCCAAGACCATTGAAAAACAAGATGTCGTTTTCTGTAATTTGGCAACCGCCGCGCCGATTGACCTGCTCGGCCAAAAAGCGGCGCGTCTCCGGGACCCCCTGCGTATGACAATATGCGTAAGACTCATCGCGCCAGGCCAAATCGGCTACAATTTCCTTGATCCAATCCGGCACCTTTTCGCCCTTTTGGATGGGATCGCCAATGTTCTCCCAAGTGATCTCTACGCCGAGCTTTTCGAATTCGTGGGCGACGGCGACAATTTCGCGAATTTCATAACTAAGCTGTTCGGCTCCTTCGTGAACGATTTGACGTCTCATGATATGACTCCAACAACGCACGGGTTCATAATAAAAAAGGGCGATTGAATGTCGCCCTTTTTCAGCTTTTATTTGCCGGTTCAGGGCTTATTCAAAGGTAATCAAGGAAGCATCATAGTCCGCCGGTTTTTCGAAGCCGAGTAAATTGAGCAATGTTGCCGCAATATTGCTCAAACCCGGCTTTTCGATCGGCGCCAATCGATACTCTCCTCCATAGGCCTTGTCGACAATAACAAACGGCACGGGATTGAGAGTATGCGAGGTCTTGACCGAGCGCACGCCGTTCTTTTCGGTCCACATCTCATCAAGATTGCCGTGATCGGCGGTCACTACGGCAATGCCGTCCAGCTCTTCAACGACCTGCAGCAGCCTGCCGACGCACTGATCAACGGTTTCCATGGCAATTATCGCCGCCTCCATGACGCCGGTATGTCCCACCATATCGCCGTTGGCAAAGTTCAGACGGCCGAATCGGTACTTGCCGCTGCGCAGCAGCTCGATGGTTTTCTCCGTAATTTCCAGCGCCTTCATTTTCGGCGCTTTGTCGAAGGCAATCTTGTCGGAAGGAATCTCGATATAGGTTTCCAATTCCGGATTAATGTAACCGGACCGGTTGCCGTTCCAAAAATAAGTGACATGGCCGAATTTCTGTGTTTCGCTGATGGCGAACATGGTAACGCCGGCGGCGCACAAATATTCGGATACCGTGCGGTCGATGGCCGGCGGATTGACAAGATAGAGCGGCGGAATGTGCAGATCGCCGTCGTACTCCATCATACCGGCATAGAGGACATCCGGCACGCGCCCGCGATCGAACTTGTTGAAATCTTTTTCCGTAAACGCGCGCGAGATCTCGATGGCTCGGTCGCCGCGAAAGTTATAGTTGATCACCACGTCCCCGTCCTCTATGCGGCCGACCGGTTCGCCTTTTTCATCGACAATGACGAATTGCCCCAAATACTGGTCGGTTATTTTGGGATCTTCGTCATAAAAAGTCTGAACCGCCTCTTCGGCCGAGCGGAAAGGCCTTGCTTTGCCGTGCACATGCGCGTTCCAGCCGCGCTCGACGATGCTCCAATCGGCTTCGTAGCGATCCATGGTCGTCACCATGCGGCCGCCGCCGGAGGCGATTACATAGTCGTATCCTTTTTCATTGCAGATGCTGTCGAGCAGCGCCTGCGTCGGGCGAATATAATCGAGAGCTGATTTCTCACCGACGTCGCGGCCGTCGCAAAGCACATGGACGCGCACTTTGCGGATGCCTTCTTCAACACAGCGGTTGATCAGCGCATATAGATGTTTGATGTGCGAATGGACGTTGCCGTCCGAAAGGAGGCCGATGAAATGCACAGCGCCGCCCTTTTTGCCGCGCTCGACAATCGACTGCCACACCTCGGTCTGAAAAATCGCGCCCGACTCGATCGACTGATCGACCAGCTTGGCGCCCTGGGCAAAGACGCGACCGGCACCGATGGCGTTATGCCCGACTTCGCTGTTGCCCATGTCGTCTTCCGAAGGCAAACCCACCGCGGGTCCGTGCGCCCGCAACTTGGTCGCCAATGGGCTTTTCATCAGCCGATCAAAGACCGGCGTGTTCGCCATATAAACGGCATTGCCTTCATATTCCTTACCCAAACCGACGCCGTCGAGTATCATCAACAATAACGGCCCTTTACGGCCGTGAAACTTTTTCAATCGTTCCAAACGTAAAGACATATTTATCCTCGTAATGATTTCGATTCTATTTATAGATCAATTTATCAAATTCTACGTTTAAAAAAAAGCGCTAATTGCATAGCATGGCAAATTGCAAATTCTTGTCTTTGAAAAGTCTATTGGATTTTCTAATTTTAATGACTTAACCAAAGTAAATGAGGGTTCCATGAGCAGACTTGATTCCATGAGCATCGAGGAATTGACGATCACCACGATTCGCACCCTGGCGATGGACGGCGTGCAGAAAGCCAACTCCGGTCATCCGGGTACCCCTATGGCTCTTGCGCCGTTGGCATACCTTTTGTTCAAAGACATCATGCGCCACAATCCCGCCAATCCGCAATGGCCGAACCGCGACCGTTTCGTGCTCTCTGCCGGCCATGCCTCCATGCTTCTTTACTCTATTCTGCATCTTTCCGGTTATGACTTGGATTTGGAGGAGTTGAAAAATTTTCGTCAACTGGGGAGCAAGACCCCCGGGCATCCGGAGTACGGCGAAACGCCTGGTGTGGAAACCACGACCGGACCGCTCGGCCAAGGAATCGCCAACAGCGTCGGTATGGCCATTGCCGAGGCGCATTTGGCCGCGATCTATAATCGCCCCGGCTTTAATTTATTCGACCATTACACCTATGCCATCTGCAGCGACGGCGACTTGATGGAGGGCATTTCGCACGAGGCGGCTTCCCTGGCAGGGCACCTCAAACTGGGCAAACTGATCTGGTTCTACGATGACAATCACATCACCATCGAGGGCGACACCAAGCTGGCCTACTCGGATGATGTTCGACGACGATTCGAAGGTTACGGCTGGCATGTCATCGACATCGGCGATCACGCCGACGATCTGCCGCTCATCGTTCAGGCCGTAAAGGAGGCGCAGCAGGTGGCCGACAAACCCTCTTTGATCATCATCCGGACACACATTGCCAAAGGCTCGCCGAATCTGCAGGACACGTCAAAAGCGCACGGCGCCCCGCTCGGCGAGGCTGAGGTCGCCCTGACGAAAAAGAATTACGGCTGGCCCGAGGATGCCCAGTTTCTAGTCCCCGAACGCGTGCGGCAGCACATGGCGGAAATTGCCGTGCGCGGCGCTCAAGCCGAACAGGAATGGAACCGAATGTTTGCCGAATATCAGAAGCACTATCCGAGCGAGGCTTTGCAACTGCAAGCGGCGCTGCGGCTCGAGCTGCCCGAAGGCTGGGACAATGACGTTCCCGTTTGGAAACCGGAGGACGGCGCCCAGGCGACGCGCACTGTTTCGGGCAAGGTGCTGAATGCCATAGCCGGTAAAGTGCCCTATCTGATCGGCGGATCGGCGGACCTTTCCCCATCGACCATGACCCTGCTCAAGGACAGCCCTTATTTTTCCGCAACGGAACGGCGAGGCAGAAACATTGCCTGGGGCGTGCGCGAGCTGGGCATGGCTGCAGCCTGCTCCGGCCTAGCGCTGCACGGCGGTCTGCGGCCGTTTTGCGCGACCTTTTTTGTCTTTACCGACTATGCCCGACCGGCTATTCGGCTGGCGGCGCTGATGAAGCTGCCGGTTATCTATGTTATGACCCATGACTCGATCGGCGTCGGCGAAGACGGTCCGACCCACCAGCCGATCGAGCATTTGGCCGCTCTACGAGCGATCCCGGGCCTTACAGTCATCCGCCCTGCAGACGCCAACGAAACCGCCTACGCCTGGCGGGCGGCAATGCTGAACACGGACGGCCCCACCATGCTGGTGTTGACGCGCCAGAACGTTCCGGTCATTGACCGCTCACGCTGCGCCGGCGCCGAAGGGTTGCTGAAAGGCGGCTATATTCTGCTGAAAGAGAAAGGCAACCTTCCCGCGCTTATCCTGATCGCTACCGGTTCCGAAGTCCAGCTCGCCCTCGAGGCGGCGGATAAACTGGCGGCAGAGGGGATCGACGTTCGCGTCGTCAGTATGCCGAGCTGGGAGCTGTTTCGACGTCAACCGGCTGACTATCGCGAGAGCGTGCTGCCGTCGTCGGTTCAGGCGCGCGTATCCATCGAAGCTGCATCAACCCTCGGCTGGCGGGAATTCGTCGGCGATAAGGGTTTGACCATCGGCATCGACCGTTTCGGCCTGAGCGGCCCATTCAAAAAAGTCTATGAATTTATGGGCCTCACGGCGGACAACATTGCCGCAAAAGCCAAATCGCTGTTGTGACCCCCTTAAGGCCTGTCGGAGTCTCCGGCAGGCCTTTTCTGCATCAACAGGTAAAAGGTCGGCATCATAAACCGATTCCAAAGATTGGGGGCATCCGAAATTAAGGCAAGTAAAAGCCGTTCAAGACCAAGGCGCTTCAACGCCGAAATAATTTTTAGATGTATAGGGCGATTCCACAAAGCTTGCGGATGCTGCAGTCCATAGAAAACCGCCTGCCGATGAACCAACCGCAGCGTAAACCCCGTTTTTTTCGCCAAACCCTGCAGCCGATTCAGGGACAGCAGCTCAGGCCAATCCGACTTTTCACGCGGAGCGCCGGCAAAAAGCACGGCCATTCGTCGGACATTCTCCCTCTTTAATAATGATAACATAGGCAAACTATAGTGCGGATCGCAAAGCAGGTTGATCGGCGAGCAGCGGTTGGGAGTAGAAAGATAAATGACGCCTTTCGGCGACAGACATTCGGCAAGAGATGAAAAAAAGCTCTCGGCATCGAAAAGATGTTCGAGGACGTCTGCAAGAATGACGGAGTCAAAATGTCCCGCTGCGGTGACCGCATCCTCGAGATTTTGAAACAACTGAACGGAATAACCGGTCGTTCTGTGCAAAAGCGCAGCCCGTTTTTGTGCATCTATTTCTACTGCAAAAATCTGCGCGCCCAGTTTAGCCGCGGCTAAAGAAGCGCCTCCGGTACCGGCTCCGAAATCGAGAATCTTGGCGCCTCGAATTTCGGCCGTCGAGGACAGCAGCGCAACCGCCAATCTTCCACGCGCTTCACCATACTCCTCATAGCAACGCCAAAGCGTTTCGTTTGCCCTTTTCAAGCGGTTTTCCTTTTTACCAACGTAACTTTTGTCTTCTGGCTAAAACGCCGCAATACAAATGGTAAATGACAAAGAGAATCTCCCAAAGAAAAAAGGCGGGAAGACCTGCCCGTAAGCAAAAAGGATCGAGAAATTTCTGCAGGGCGCGGCGATCGAGCACCAGTTTGATCACAAGCGGCAACGCATAAAGCGGCGATACAAACACAAACAAGGCGGAAGTCCAGAGTATCAGATTCACTGCGTGAAAAGCGGCATAGACAAGCTTGGCGCGCAAAGGAAAAGCCGTACCTGCCGACAAATGTCGTGTTTTTTGGTGCAAAAAAGCTTTCAGATTCGGCGGCCCGACCGCGGGAACAACGGCCTGCCGACAAAATGCGTAACGAACTTTGCCGTGCGGCAGTCCGCTGATGCGCTGCAGCATGAAATCATCATCTCCGGATAGCGTGTTCGGCAGGCGGGCAAAACCGCCGACCGCCGTATAAGCTGATCGCCGATAAGCCAGATTTCTACCGGTACAGGTCACTCCGCGTCCCCTTTTGATACCCCCGGCAGCGGCAAAGGCCGCCGCAGCCGCGTCCAAGAGCAAAAGCTGATTCCATAACGGCGATGCGGCTGTTTGAGGGGAAAAGCCAGCCGTCAATAAAGTCTTTTCTTCAAAAAATGACACCATCGTCTGAGCCCAATCAGGCGCCGGCGCGCAGTCAATGTCTGTAAAAAGCAGGATCTCTCCATGCGAATTTTCGACGCCTACTGCCAAGGCCGCCCTCTTGGAACTCTGAAAAGGAGAGTTCGTTAAAGACTGTAAAACTCGAATCGGAAGCCGTCGCGCCGCTCGTCTAAGAAAAACATCCGTGCCGTCGGTGGAATGATCATCCACCAGAATGATTTCGAGACGTTCAGGCGGGTAGGTCTGCCGCAGCAGGTGTTTGAGACATGTTCGCAGATGTCGTCTGCCGTTTCGTACGGCAACGATGATGGAAATCATCGGCGGATCGTTTGGGCGCAAAGACTTTGGCTGCTCAAAAGCAGGATAAAGTTTAAAGATTATCAAACAATAGACCAGAGTGACAAACGTCAGTAAATATAAAGAATAAATGACCATAAATGACTATTGATTTTCACTAAAAAGAGTTAAATTCAAATAATATTGGAATTAGAACCGATAAATCGGAGGATTATGAGAGCAAAAAAGACAACTGCCTGGTCGTATACTCCGGCTCTTGTCGTATTCTTCGGCATTGTTTCTTTGCTGTTTTTTATGATAAGTATAAAATACATCATCAACCAAAAACATGAAACGAAAATTGCCGAGTTGGAGGAAACGATTTTGCAGACCAAGGCGGCGGTAACCACGGATGCCGTCCGTCAATTCAACATTCAGAAGGTCATCTCGATCATCGATCAATACAACACCGTAATGCCGCGAGCGAAAAAGTACGAGATTGCCGAAGAGATCTACAACATGTCTCTAAAATATCCCAACCTCAGCGTCGATTTGCTGTGCGCAGCGATCACCCATGAAAGCGCGGGCACCTGGGATCCTGCCATCAAATCACCGGCCGGAGCTATTGGACTCATGCAGATTATGCCCGCCACAGGCATGTTTATCGCCGCGCAGGAAGGTATTCCGTGGACTTCCGCCGTCGAAATCCTGACGGATCCCATCTACAACATTCGCATCGGCGCGAGGTATCTCTCCACCTTAATCGAATTGTATGATGTCGACGGCGGCCTGGCCGCTTATAACAGCGGTGAAATGCGCGCCGCCCTCTGGATGAAAAGCGGCAAAAAAGCCGGTATTCTTCCCAAAGAAACACAGCATTACATCCCCTCCATCCAGCGCCTCTATAAAGAATACGCTTCGTTTACCATGTAGAAAGCCGCCCGCGCTGCTTTTTGCGCGGCTAATCCTTTTTTTTCTTGCATTTTAACCGCTTCTTTTCTAAACTGATTGTAATCAGCGAGGAGAAGGGTTATGAAAAAGTTCGTTTTGCTGACGTTCTGTCTGCTTACGACAGCGGAACTCTATTCTCAGGGCAGAAGCCAAATCGTACTCCAGTCCGGTTACCTGAAGCCGCGGGACACCTCGAGCGGAATGATGTTCGGCGCCATGTTCTTTTCCCCGTTCGATGAAGCGGTGGATCTCGGATTCGGCGCCGATGTATTCCAACGTTCCTATGCCGATGAGACGGAAGTGGTGGAGACGATCGTCGGCGGCACGACGGTCAGCACGCAAAGAACGCTCGTCGATTATACTCGTACCGCGATTCCAGTCTATCTCACCGTGAAAATTAAAATTCCGGCAGTTCGTTCGCTTCTTTTCGGGTATTTCGTCCGAGCAAATCTCAGCTATCAATTCCTTATCAGTAAGGAAAAAAATTATCGCGAAGGCAAGAGCGAGACGCGCAATTACCAAGGATTAGGCTGGCAGGCGAGCGCCGGCCTGTTTTACCGACTTGGTTCTCGTTCGACATTGATCGGCGAAGCCTTGTACAACAACTGCGTCGTTTCGCGCGATGTTAAAACGCCTACAGAAGCATTACCGCTCACCGAGCGCGTCAATCTGTCCGGCTTAGGAATGCGAATCGGCCTGGAACTCGATCTGCGTTGACATGCCCTTTGCACAGAACAACTA
>JAPDQV010000041.1:26017-29300 GCA_034505495.1 candidate division KSB1 bacterium
CGTTGCTCATTCTCAACGTGACGGTTTATGTTGCCCAACAAGCGGCAGGCAGCTTTTTGCTCGAGCACTTTGCTCTGCACCCCGATCAGTTTATTGCTGAATGGAAGGTGTGGCAGCTGTTGACGTATCAATTTCTTCACGGTTCCTTTCTGCATCTGTTCTTCAACCTCTTTACCCTTTGGATGTTCGGTGTGGAGGTCGAAAACGTTCTGGGGTCCTCCTATTTTATCAGATATTTTCTGTTTTGCGGCATCGGCGGAGGCGTGCTGCAGATCGTACTGAATTGGGGCTCCTCCGCCGCCGTCATCGGTGCATCCGCTGCGGTTTACGGCGTTCTGGTCGCTTTTGCTCTTATTTTCCCCGATCGGGTTGTTACGCTGCTGCTTTTTTTCATTCTGCCGGTTCACTTGAAAGCATCTACGTTGGCGATGTTGTTCGTCGGCATTTCACTTTTTCTCGGGCTGCAGGCCAAATGGTTCGGTTCGACCGATCAAATCGCCCATTTTGCCCATCTCGGCGGCGCTGTAACCGGTTTCTTGATACTGAGGGGTAAAGATTCTTTCCAAAGTTTTAAGAGAAAACTGATCGGAAAAATAGAACAAAAACGTGAAGAACAGAGGCGGCGCAGGCAGCAGGAGATCAACGAGGTACGGCAAAAGGTCGATCAAATCCTCGACCATATCAATCAGGTCGGCTATGCAAACATAAGCCGCGCCGAAAAAGAATTTTTGAAAAAGGCCGGAGAAATTCTTTCCAAAGAAAAAGATTGAAAGCCGATGAACTTTATCCGATCGTGCGCGGCCTTGCTGCTTTTCACTGTTGGAACGATTTCGGCCATCGACGTTTATGATCGAACCACCAATTCGTTTGCCGGAAAATTAACTGCCATAACATTTGAAGGCTGCATTTATTTCGCGATCGAAGAACTTGAAAACTTTTCACTCCCCGTCGAGGTCAACAGCCGCAGCAAACAAGCCGTTCTGCAGTACGGTCCTCATCGTATTAGACTGACCGCATTCACACCATTTGTCGAGATTGACGGCAAACAGATGCAGCTTCGCCGAGACATTGTCATGCGTCACGGTGAAATTCTTTTGCCTCTCGAGGCTTTCGCTTCGGCCATGCAAAAAGCCGGCATTACATCATTCGAATACAAATCGGCGACCACTCGGTTGGAATTGCAGCTGTTGACTCCTACGATTGTCGCGATTCGCAATCAGTCGCTAGAAGACGGCTGTCTGATTGTGCTGCAATGCAAAAAGGCCTTCCAGGCCTCGCAAATCAAGACGTCTTCAGAAGGCGATTGGATCCGACTGACGATTCAGGGAGGAATTTTTGCCAAGGCGGATCTTTCCTACCAGCCGCCTCTTGAGGTGTTCGAGTACACCGTCGATTATTTGGGAAATGAGACTACCAGATTATCCCTGCATACGGCGCCCGGCGTGTCTTTGGTCAGTGTGGAAGCGGCTCCTTCTCTCAAAGAGATTCATGTTCGTTTGAAACGCACCGTTAACAATATTTCCGTACTTAAAGAGCTGGAAGAGGCGCGTCGACGATGGCTTATCGACAAAATCATTATCGATCCGGGCCACGGCGGAAAAGATCCGGGATGCGTGGGAAGCGGACGTGTGTATGAGAAGCACATCACCCTGGCCATCGCACGCGCTTTGGAAGAAGAGCTGCGCCGTCGGCTTAATGTGGAGGTGTTGTTGACGCGAAAAAGTGATGTATTTGTGCCTCTGAAACAGCGCACCCAGTTCGCCAATCAGTCGGGAGGCAAACTGTTCATCAGCATTCATGTAGATGCGAATCGCGTCAAGCGGCTGCGGGGTCATACCATCTACTTTCTCGGCCCGGCCAAGACCGAAGCAGCGCGCGCGGTGGCGCAGATGGAAAACTCGGTGATTCGCTATGAAGACAATCTGCAGCCCTACGAAGGGCTCTCGGATGCGGCTTTTATTTTGGCGATGAACGCGCAAAACTCGTTCAACAAAGAGAGCGAGGACTTGGCGGCAATGATCGACAGTCGGCTCGAACAAAAGACGGGAGTACGCGGTTTCGGTGTCAAACAGGCAGGATTCTATGTCCTTTACGGCGCCTCCATGCCCAATATTCTTATCGAAACGGGTTTTATGACCAATGCAGAAGATGCGCGCAATCTGACGTCCGAAGCATATCAGAAAAAAATTGCCTCCGCCATCTGCGAGGCCGTGATCCAATTCAAAGAAAAGTACGAGCAGCCGGGATTTTAGCGGTACAAGGCGGATTGTCGTGAGCCGCGTTTTGCGAACTCTTTTTCGATTGCATTCAGAACATTTGACTTTTGCAGAGTCCAAAGCGGCGCCAACAGCATTTCCCTTGGTGCTTCAGCGGTCAGTCTCTGAATGACGACATCGGGCGGAATTCGTTCGAGAAAATCGCATACTTTGGCGGCATATTCTTCAAGAGCGATTTCCTGCAGCAGGCCGTTTTGATACATCTCTCCAACCGGTGTTTCCTTCAAAATCAGCAAGGGATGGATTTTTGCCTCATGGGAACCCACGCGTGCGATGAGTCGGGCGCATTCATGAACATCCTGCATCGTCTCTTCCGGCAGACCGAAAATGAGGTGGGTACAAATTCTGGCGTCGACCGACCGCAAAGCGTCGACGGCTTTAACATAATCCTCGACTGTATGTCCGCGATGAATTTTGTCAAGAATATCCTCATTTGCGGACTGAAGGCCGATTTCGATCCAGAGGCGGGTCTTCTGCGCCAATTCTTTCAGCAGGTCGATGATATCCGGGCGAATGCAGTCCGGCCGAGTCGCAATCGACAATCCGATGACTCCTTCGAACTCGAGAGCAGAGAAAAAGAGAGGGCGGAGTTTTTCTGCAGGAGCAAAAGTATTCGTTCCGGCTTGGAAGTAAGCGATATATCGGCTGATTCCCCGCTGTTTTGCTTTGGCGATGCCTAGGGCGAGCTGTTCGGGGATCGTCAAAGAGCTGCCGTATTGCGGAGCAAACGATTCGTTTCGACAGAACAGGCAGCCGCGTCCGTCGCCGATTTTATTGGGACAAGGCAAAGCGGCATCCAGGCAGACTTTCCAGACCTTGGTATTGAATTTCCTCTGCAGATAGTCGTTGAAGCTGTTATATCTTTTGCTCATTACGGGTCGAAAATAAACATAAAACAAAAAAGGCCTCTTGGATGTCCAGAGGCCTTGAAAATTAATCTCGGCGGCGTCCTACTCTCCCGCACGGTCGCCCGTACAGTACCATCGGCGCAGGAGGGCTTAACTTCC
>JAPDQV010000042.1:0-326 GCA_034505495.1 candidate division KSB1 bacterium
GCAGGCTGTTCAGATTTGCAATGACCTCCTTGTACTTGAGCGCCAGGCTTTCCAATACACAGCGCACAAATTGGCCCTTTCCGCTTGGTACAGGTTGATCCGTGCTTCGGCAGTAATCAAGAATCGCTGCGGCCATATCCTTCGGCGCGACAAAACGAGGGTCGTCAGGGTCGATGTGCTGTTGGGCAGGACCGGCTTGTTCGGCAAGCGCGACCAAATCCGCATAGGAAAGGTCCTCTCCCGTTTTTGCCCATCCTGCCTTTAACTGTTGAAGAATCCACAGTCCGGCAACATTTTTCAAGAAACGAATTTTGTTGTGAACGCCG
>JAPDQV010000042.1:336-26926 GCA_034505495.1 candidate division KSB1 bacterium
TCATTGGTAAAATTAAAGTCAAGTGCTGCTTCATTTATGATCGGCTGCGGCGATTCGACGCCCAACAGCGACCAAGTGCCGGAGCTCAAATAAGCCCACCGTTCGCCCTGAGCCGGTACGGCCGCTACCGCACTTGCCGTGTCATGACAAGCCGGTGCAATAACCTCGATGTCGCCTATCCCCGTTTCTTCGGCAATTTCACGGCGCAATTTGCCCAACTTTGTTCCGGGAGGGACGACAGGCGCTAAAATATCCATCGGCAGGCCGAGCTTTTCCAGCAAAGGTCGATGCCAGTCCTTCCGCCACGGATCAAGCATTTGTGAAGTCGAAGCGATGGTGTATTCGGAAACTTTTTCTCCGGTCAGAAAATAGTTGAGCAGATCCGGCATAAAAAGGAGCCGATCGGCGACCTCCAACCAAGGATGCTGTTCCTCCGCTAAACGGTAGAGTTGAAACAAAGAATTAAAGGGCAGGAACTGGATGCCGGTCATGCGGTAAAGCTCTTCGCGCGGCACTTTGCGGAAGACTTGCTGCATCACCTCGTCGCTGCTAAGGTCTCGGTAAGCGTAGGGATTGCCGAGCAGTGAGCCGTCGCGGCCCACCAATCCGAAATCGACGCCCCAGGTATCGATGCCGACAGAACGCACGTCCCGATGTCCGACAGCCGCGGTCTTGGCCAATCCGGTCTTGATTTCATCGAACAGCTGCAAGACGTCCCAATGATAGTGCCCCAGCAAAGAGACCATGCGGTTGGGGAATCGGTGGGTCTCCTCTAATCTGAGTTGATCACCCTCAAAAATTCCCACAATAGCCCTGCCGCTCGAGGCGCCCAGATCGAATGCCAGGTATTTTTCCATTGCCAATTCTTTTCTCCTTGCCTTTATCGTGCAGTCTTTTGCTCGAGCCTTTTAAAGCTGATGCAATTATTTGAGTAAAACCATTTTTTGAGTTGCCGTGACCTGCCGATCGGTGCATAACACCAACCAATATACACCCGAAGGCAAACCGTGCCCAGACGAATCAACTCCGTTCCAAACCAACGAAAACGCCCCTGCCGGTCGTTTTCCGTAAGGTAAAGAATAAATCAATCTGCCTTGCACATCGTAAATCTGTACCGTCACATCGGCAGGTTCGGGCAGTTCGCAGCGAATTGTGGTGCTTGGATTGAATGGATTTGGATAGTTCGTAATAGTATACCGTTGCGGCATCGCTTCGTGTTGCCGTACAGCCGAGACGCTGTAATCGAGTTTAAGGGTGTCGACCCCGCCGACTTCCAGTCCCTCATAATAAGCCTTAGCCCAATACCAGCGCACCTGATTGGGTTTGATGGTGCTTTTAATCACCTGAGTTTCGAATTTTCGATAATCTTTGGCCACGGTCATGGGAGAGTTCGGCTCGGTGGCTGTATAAAGTTTGATATATTCGCCCTGTTTGCTCGAAGCGGTCACTTCGACGTCGAGCTTAACATACTGCGGGCGTATATCTGTCACGCGATAGGTAATCACCGGCGCATGGACCTTGGCGGTTTTCAGTGCTTTAAAGTCGTACACCGTCGGGGAAAGAGCCGGCGTCGATGCCCGGCCGACCAGAGTCAGCCGGATAAAGCGCACTTCGACGGGTTCCACGGCATCGACGGCGATTTGCGTGGTGTCCATGCGCGCCGATTGATCGACGACCTTCTGCCACTGCACGCCGTCTGACGAAACGTCGATGGTGTAGCGGGCGCCGTATTTTCGTCCTTCGAAACCGAAATCGATTTGAAACATGTCGATCGAAACCACTTCGCCCAAGTCCACGACCGCATAACCGCCGTCTGCGCACCAAAAAGCCGTTCGCCGGTCGCCGTCCACCAGCGCTTCCGCCGGACTCAGCGCCCCTTCAGCATAGACTTTTTTTTCAAACGCAACATCTTTGTCCATCGCGGAAATGACCTCTCTACCGGTCAGGGTGCGATAGACGACCTTCGCCATTTCCCATGAGCCTTCCGAGTCGGGATGAATGTCATCGGGGAATAGATGCCGTTTGTCGATCAGCGGAGTACGAAAGTCGATTATTGACGCGCCTCTCAGCGACGCGATCTGCTCGATCATGGGAATGATTTCAGCGACGATGACCGAATCTCGGATATCCCACTTTACCGAGAATGCAGGCGGCGGCTTGCAGATATAGAACTGCGGGTTAGCCGGACACGTCTTGAAGGTGTCGATCATTGCTAAATAGTCGGGAATGAACTCGTCTTTATAAACCCAATTATAGGGTTTGCTGTCGTTGGTGCCCAGCAGGATGATGACGATGTTCGGGTTCATGGCAAGGGCATTCTTAAATTCCTTCTCCACCCACAACGGATAGTCGCCCTTTCTCAGCAAGGTGCGTCCGGAATTTCCGAAATTACCCACTTTGTAGGCATCCCCGAGCAGTTTTTGCAGCTGTCCTGGCCAGCTGTCGTTTACCGGATCGGGAATGCCGGCGCCTGCCGTAATGCTGTTTCCAAGGCAGGCGATGCGGATCGGCTCCGCATAAGCGAGTGTCGCTGATAAAACAACAAGAAGAAAAGCTTTCATGAATGCCTCCTCTCAAGAACGGTAAAAATTAGCAGCTTTGTAAATAAAATCAAATTGAAATTGACATTTTTTTCTTTTTCAAATGAACAATTTGTGCCTATATTTCAAATAATGAGTGGAGAACCAACAATGAAAAAACACGCCAAGCTCGTTTTTCTTTTCTTGCTTTGGTTTTCTGTTCGACAGCATGCCCAAGAAGACCCCGATCCTCTGCGTTTTCAGCAAGAAATCGAAGCATTTCGACAATGGGATGCCAAGAATGCCGTGCCTGCGCATCCGGTATTGTTCATCGGCAGCTCCAGCATTCGTTTATGGAAAACCGCCGAAGCGTTTCCCGATCTGCCGGTCGTCAACCGCGGTTTCGGCGGTGCCCATTTTAGCGATCTTCTCTATTATCTCCCTGACATTCTATTAAAATACCCAGAACCGGCAGCGATCGTGCTGTATTGCGGCGATAATGACGCTGCCGCTGGGAAAAGCTCGACCCGCATCGTCGATGATTTTAGGAAATTCCTCGCCGCAGCGCAGAGTCACTTCCCAAAGACCCCCGTCGTCTATATTCCCATTAAGCCCAGTCCCAGCCGCTGGGCAATCTGGCCGGTGCAAAAAGAGGTCAACGAACGGCTCCAAGCGTTATGCCGAGAGAACAGCCTCCTCTTTTACGCCGACACCGTCACCCCGATGCTCGCCGCCGGAGAACCGCCTGCGGATGAGTTGTTTCTTGATGATCGCCTGCACCTGAGCGAAAAAGGATATGCGGTTTGGCAAAAAGTGGTAAGCGAGATGCTGCATAAAATACTAAAACAGCACCAATAGGGCTTTTCTCATTTTTTGTATGAGATGACAAGAGCATCTTTCGAAAGTCCTTGAAAGGATAAATGATCAGTCGGAAACCGCTTTCTTTAGTTAAACTCCTTGCCCGTATTGACTTGGATTTATTCTCACATGTCAAGCTATTTGCCTCATGGAAGAACCTGATTTTATACCGCTATAAACGGAACAAGCTTATCTTGGTTCGGGATGACTGCCGGGTTCACGTGTATTAGCATGCAATGTGAATCCGGCGCAGCAGAAGCACATAAACAATGTGCATTTGCAAAATTAGCAAGCACGGCTAGTCATTATTTCATTTTTTCGTATCACACTTCTTCATAAGCGACGTCAGGTTTTCTTCCTCTACAGTAGTCATTGTTTATTAACCGCCTGAATGATCTTACAATGTCAACCGAATTGTTGGCCATATTAACTACGATTTCATCACCTTCGGCAGGGTAAACGCCGGCGATTCGCTCTTTCCAAGTTTGCCCGCAAAAGTCCTTTAGAATATAGTACCGGCTAATAAGGTGCCCGCCGGTGTTGCGGCTAAAATGTTGCATGATCAAGAACGCGGGAGCAAAAGCATTGGTTAGTCGTCACGTAAAATATCGTCATATGCGGAAGCCGAGAGTAATCCGAATCGAAAATTTTACTATATTGTTTTAGGTTTTCAAGCCAATTTATTATTCAATGTATTTCGATTTTTCATTACACCTATTGATGCATGCAGACAATACCATACTCCATCGTCATTCCCGTTTATAATACCAAAGAATCCCTGATCGAGCTGATTGATCGGCTTAACGCCGTCTTTTCAGAAACCATCCGTAAGCCGTTCGAAATAATCATGGTCGACGACGGATCAAAGAATCCTGACACATGGCCTACTCTTCTTTCTTTGGCGGAAAAGAATCCCCACCTTACGGTAATCCAATTAACCAGAAATTTCGGCCAAATGTCGGCTTTAATCTGCGGTCTCCTCCACAGTCGCGGCGATTACGTCATCACCATGGACGACGATCTGCAGCACGCGCCGGAGGATATTCCATTATTGATCAGTGAGCAGTATCACGATATGGTCGTTGCACGATTCCCCATCATGCATCACGGCCCTCTCCGTCGAATAACGCACAAACTAAAAGAAGCGTTGGAAACGCCCCTTTTCGGAAAACCTCGCGGAATAGAGCTTAGTTCTTTCCGTCTTTTGAAACGGCAGTTGATCGATGGATTACGCGAGATGATGATCCCCCATCCGGCGGTGACTTATTTGCTGCTCCGTCAAACTCAGGACGTCGTCAATGTGACCGTCCCGCACTATCCTCGTAAAGAAGGCAAAAGCGGATATTCCCATCGCCGCCGATTCAGCATGTTTATGAATTTGCTCATTTATTATTCGCCGGTTCCGAGCACACTGACGGCAATCGTCGGCAGCGTTTTCTTTTTCGGTGCTGCCGGCACGGCTATTATCCTAATATTTTTACAAATGCGCGGTCTCGGCGGCACGTTGTCTTTTTCAACTTGGCTGCTGGTGTTGATACTTTTGGCGTTGGGAGCAAACTTGGCCGCTCTCGGCCTCATCGGCCATTATTGCTTTCGCATTCTGCAGAGCTTTGTTCGTCGTACTCCCTATGCGATCCGCCGGATCATTGGAACTCAGCTTGAATAACCGACACAGTCTTTTAACAACAGTCCGGAGATGGTTCTATTTTATTGCGCCGGTCTTGTTTCTCTTTTTTCTTTTTCGGCGTTTGGATATCGATCGCCTTCAGGAAGCTTTCCAAAGAGCAAACAAATTCTACCTATTGCCCGTTATCTTTTTATACCCGGCATCGATCCTTATCGGCGCGTTACGATGGAACTTTTTGATGAACTGTTTCGGCAATAAACCCGTCTCACGCAGCTTTGCCTTGACGCAACATTGGATCGGATATACCGCAGGTCTTTTAACACCCGGCTACGCGGGATGGGATTTGTATCGCCTTGTTTCCGGCGGGAAAGCGACCGGTGCCTATCGGAACGGCTTGTTGATTATTCTCTTGGAACGCTTCACCTCTTTGGCGGCGGCAACGGCAATATTGCTTTGTGCGGCCGGATTTTTGCCTATTGCCGCCCGCAGCGAGACGATTTGGATCAGTCGAACCGCAGTCTTTTTGCTCCTCGCCCCTTTAGGTGCTCTCGGCTTTCTCTATTGGGAAAACGGCCGACTTGCCCTTCGAATAAGCCGATTTCTCAAAACACGTTCTTGGCTCGATTTTATACCAGTGAATCCTGCCGCTTCTTTGCGCCAAGCTCTGCCTTTGCGCAGGCTCATGTGGTTATTCGGTTGGTCGACAACGATTCAATTGCTGACCGTCTTGAACAATTGGCTGTTCTTTCACGCCGTCCACCCCTTGCCGTTTACCGTCGTCGCTTTTGCCTCTCCGGCCGCCGTCATCGTTACGCTTGTTCCCGTTTCCTTTGCCGGAGCCGGAGTTAGAGAATTCACTTACCTTTATCTTTATCGTTTTTTTGCGGTGCAGGCTGAAGAAGCAGTTCTCGTCTCGTTCTTGAATCTGGGAGGAATTTTATTTAATGGCATAATCGGAGCCGGTATATGGGTTTTTCTAGCATTCAGAAAGTGCGATACGAAGAAATGAGGCCGACAATTGAAGAACTACAATCCCCAAACTCTTTACATCAAAGGATTCCGTTCAATAAACCGGCAAGAGTCGGTAGAGAATTGGAATATATTGCCGAGGCCGTTTCACGATGTCATTTAGCAGGCAACGGCCTTTTTACACGGCGATGTCATGATTTTTTTCGCCAACGGTACCGTTTCACCAACTCGTTTCTGACAACTTCCGGCACAGCAGCATTGGAGATGGCGGCGTTGTTGCTCGATCTCAAGCCAGGAGACGAGGTCATTATACCCGCCTTTACCTTTGTTTCGACGGCTAATGCCTTTCTTCTGCGCGGCGCACGGATCATTTTTGCCGACAGCGAGGCCGAGACGCCCAACCTTGATATCGGCTCTATCGAGTCTTTGATCACGCCGCGGACGCGCGCCGTCGTGCCCGTCCATTACGCCGGCGTTGCCTGCGATATGGATCGGCTAATGGCCGTCGCGAAGCGGCACGCCGGCCGCATCGTTTAAGACGCTTCGCAGGCCCTCGATGCTTATTACAAAGATCGGCCGCTCGGCTCTTTCGGCGATCTAGCGGCATTTTCTTTTCATGAAAGCAAAAATATCACCGCGGGCGAAGGCGGTTTGCTCGTTGTAAACGATCCTTCGTTGGTATCGCGCGCAGAGATCGTTTGGGAAAAAGGCACCAACCGTGCCGCCTTTTACCGGAACGAGACGAGCAAATATGAATGGTTGGACTTGGGGTCCTCCTTTTTGGCTTCGGAACTGACTGCCGCTTTTTTGTATGGGCAATTGGAATGCATTGAGCAGATTCAACAAAAACGGCTGCATTTATGGAATCTCTACCGCCAAGGACTTGCCCCGCTCGAAAACGCCGGAAAGCTGAAACTGCCGAAGGTTCCGGCTTACGCCCGTCATAACAGTCACATCTTTTTTGTAAAGACGGAAAGCAAAACCGAGCGGGATGCTCTTCTGCGGCATCTGCGACAAGCCGGCATTCATGCAGTTTTCCATTATCTGACACTGCATCGTTCACCCTTTTACAAAGACAAACACGACGGCCGCCCTCTGCCGAACGCCGAACGCTGGTCGAACTGCCTTCTCCGCCTGCCGCTCTATTATGAGTTGAAAGAAAGCGAGGTTGCCTTTATCATCGACCAGATCAGCTCTTTTTATTGTTGAGCGACATAAAGTGCAGTCAAAGCCGCCTTTCCCACTATAATGGCCGTCGTAACTTTCACATGTTCAACTGACATAAAGATTAAGGGCATTAAAGAGTCCATATCGACGATTTGTCATAAACAGAACGGTATAAAACGCTAAATCGTCGGCAGCCCTTTTTTGAACAGCTTTGGGGATGCTCTATCTGTGCCCCATATTCGGCGCCGGGCGAGCGGCAAAATCCTTTGTAATTCCGCGGAAAATTTGCTTAATTTAAAAGTCTTGTAAAAAAACCGGCCTCAGTTTGCGGTGATAAAATCAGTTAACATTATCGAGGAAAAAACTATGAAAAGATCGGCATGGCTATTGATCATTGCGGCTTTTGTCCTCTCCTGCTCCGTCCGACAGACCAAAAATTGGCGGGTCGTTTCTCCTGACGGTCGTATCGCTTTGACTGTCTCCTTGAACCGGTCCGACGGCTCTCTCAGCTATACCGTCGCCTCCGGCGGTGTCATCGTCATCGAGCCGTCGCCGCTTGGGCTGGTGCGCACGGACGCCTCCTTTGCCGCCGGATTGTCTTTTATTTCCCGCAGCGACCGCGTTATCGACGAGACCTACACCCTGCACAACGGCAAACGCAGCCTATGCCGCAACTTTGCCAACGAGGCGACGCTGACTTTTGCCAACGCCCAAGGCGGTAAAATTGAAATGATTGCGCGTGCTTATAATGACGGCGCGGCCCTCAAATATCGCTTCCCTGAAACCGACTCCGAAGTCAAAACCATCGAACGCGAGGTCACTGCTTTCAAGATTCCGGCAGGCAAGGCCTTCATTATGCCTTATGACAATCCCAGCCAGTACACACCGGCTTATGAGAATTATTATGCCGAGTACCCAGTGGGCACTGCGTCGCCGACCGAGGCAGGATGGGCCATGCCGGCTCTCTTTAACGTCAATAACGGCAATACCTGGCTGTTAATCGCCGAGTCCGGCCTGAACGGCAGTTATTGCGGCACCCGCTTCGAAAAGGAGGCGCCCGGCGGCCTCTACCGCATCCGTTTTCCGGAAGCGAGAGACGGTGAAGGAGTCGGTGACGTGCGACCGTCTTCCACCCTCCCGTGGGAAACCTCATGGAAAGCCTTGATCATTGCCGATTCGCCGGCGGGTATTGTCGAATCCTCTTTGATTACGAATCTCGCCGATCCGCCAGCTTATCCCGTCGGCAGCTATGTCAAGCCCGGCCGCGCCGGTTGGAGCTGGTGGTCGGAAAGCAACAGCCCGCGGGATTTCAAACGCCAGCGCAAATTCATCGACTATTGCGCCCAACAGGGTTGGGAGTATTATTTGGTCGACGCCAACTGGAACTTTGAGCCGACCGCCGATTTAATCTCATTTATTAAATATGCTCAATCGAAGAACGTCGGCATTTGGCTCTGGTACAACTCGGGCGGGCCGCACAACATCGTCACCGAGGCGCCGCGCGAACGGATGTACGAAAAAGAAACCCGACGCCGCGAGCTGCAATGGCTCAAAGAGATCGGCGTCAAGGGCGTCAAGGTCGATTTCTGGCAAAGCGACAAGCAGGGCATGATTCAGTACTATATCGACCTGCTAAAAGACGCAAATGATTACGGCATTATGGTCAATTTTCACGGCTGCACCGTGCCGCGCGGCTGGGAACGTACCTATCCCAATATGATGACGTTGGAAGCGGTGCGCGGCGCCGAGTGCTATAAATTTGCGCCGGAGTATCCGGAAAAAGCGCCTCTGCACAACGTACACTTGGTCTTTACCCGCAACGCAATCGGACCGATGGACTATACGCCGGTCACCTTTTCCGACGTCGACTATCCGCACCTCACCACCAACGCCCACGAACTGGCGCTGTCGGTGGTCTTTCAGAGCGGTGTTCTGCACTTTGCCGACAAGCCGGAAAGCTATGCCGCTCAACCTGAGGAAGTGCAGGCCTTTTTAAGGACATTGCCCGTGGTTTGGGACGAAACTGTGATGCTGGACGGCGATCCCTCTTCGCACGTCGTCCTGGCGCGCAAAAAAGGCGACCTGTGGTATGTCGGCGGCATCAACGGCCTGAAGGAGCCGAAATCCGTGACCCTTGATCTGAGCAAGCTGTTTGTCGGTGAGAAAGCTGTAAAGTTTATCGGCGACGGCGACTCGCCGCGCACCTTTGCCTTTCGCACCCTTGCGGGCGACGCGCAGCAGATCATCATGCAGCCGCACGGCGGCTTTGTGATGACCGTCGCGCCGGCAAGGTAAGGCCGAGCCCGGCACAGAAAACCGCCCCCTCCTGAGGATGGGGCGATTTTCCCAAGCAAAACCATGGAACTCTTGGAAGGAAGAATCAGCATCGAAGCGGCGCTGCAGGCGCGTCGACGGCGATTCGAGGTGATCTTTATCCGCGAAGGCCTGCACGCCGAAAAGCTGGGTTCCCTGCTTGCGGCAGCCGAGCAGCAGGCGATTCCGATCAAAACGCTCAGCGCGGCGGAATTGGACGCCATGGCCAAAGGAGTGACGCACGGCGGCGTCATCGCCCGCTGCTCGGCCAAAAGACAGCCGACTTTTGAGGAACTCTATCAGCAGGTGAAAGGCATGAGCCGACGGCCGTTTCTTCTACTGCTGGAAGGCGTCGACGACGCGCAGAACCTCGGCTTTATCCTACGCACTGCGGAGGCGTGCGGGGTAACCGCCGTGCTGCTGAAAAAGCATCTTTGGGATTTCGATACCGGCGCCGTCTCCCGCGCCTCTTCCGGCGCTTATGAGCGGCTGCCGATGGTAATGATCGACGAGGTCGAGAAATCGCTGCCGCGTCTGCAGGCGCTCGGCCTGAAGCTGTACGGCTGCATCGCCAATGCGCAAAAAACGATCAATGAAATCGATCTTCAACAGCCGGTCATCCTGGCGCTCGGGGGAGAAAAACGCGGGCTTTCGGCAGCCGTGCGCAAACAATGCGACCGCTTCGTCAAGATCCCCATGTTGAGTCCCATAGGCTCGCTGTCGCTCAGCCACGCTGCAGCCATTGCCATGGGAGAAGTATTGCGGCAGCGCCTCACCCCGCGGGACGTTCTCTCCCCTTCGCTCGACGACGCGGCGAATGAGCGTCCTGCGGCCCAAGATTAGCTTTACTGCAGAAAAAATCGGCAAAAGGCTGATCGTGAATAAATTTGTCTCCGGGATTGTTTAGCGTCTCGATCAAACTCGAGGAGATACACGATGTACAACTTTGTTTATTACAATCCGACCAAAATACTCTTCGGCAAGGGCATGATCGCCAAGCTGCCGACTCTGCTCGATAAAGAACAAAAAGTCCTGCTGGCCTACGGCGGCGGATCGATAAAAAAGAACGGCGTGTACGATCAGGTCATGCAGGCGTTGAAAGGCTATTCGAGCGTCGAATTCAGCGGCATCGAAGCCAATCCGCAATATTCCACCTGCATGAAGGCGGTCGAGGTGGTCAAACGCGAAAAGATCGATTTCCTTCTGGCCGTCGGCGGCGGCTCGGTGCTCGACGCGGTCAAGTTCATTGCCGCAGCGGCCCGCTTTCCGGGCAAAGAGCCGTGGGACATTCTGACCAAAGGCGCAAAGATAGTCGACGCCCTGCCGCTCGGCTGCGTGTTGACCCTGCCCGCCACCGGCTCGGAATCCAATCCAAACGCGGTCATCTCGCGCGCCGAAACCGGCGAAAAGCTCGCCTTTGCCGATGACCATGTGTTTCCGAAATTTTCCATTCTCGATCCGGAAACCACCTTTTCCCTGCCGCCGCGGCAGATCGCCAACGGCGTCGTCGATGCGTTCGTGCATGTCATGGAGCAGTACCTCACCTTCGACGTCAACGCTCCTTTGCAGGATCGATTTGCCGAGAGCATTCTGCTGACTTTAATCGAAGAGGGACCCAAAGCGCTGCTGGAGCCGCTGAATTATGACGTCCGCGCCAATGTGATGTGGGCGGCAACCCTGGCGCTCAACACCCTGATCGGCAAGGGCGTGCCGCAGGACTGGACCACTCATCAGATCGGTCACGAACTGACGGCATTGCACGGCATCGATCATGCGCGCACTTTGGCGATCATACTGCCCGCCGTCATGAAGCATCAGCGCCGATATAAAGCCGATAAAATCATTCAGTACGGCAGGCGCGTCTGGGGCATTCAAGAAGGCGATCGTGAAAAAGCAATTGATCTGGCGATCGAAAAGACGGTTGATTTCTTTCGCCGCATGGGAGTGCCTACTTCGCTAAGCGACGTATCCTTGACGCCTCAGGACGTTCAGAAAGCCGTCGAAGCGCACGCCAGACGCGGCAGCCGTCTGGGTGAGCATCGGCATATCGGCGCAAAAGAGATCGCCGAAATTCTGCAATTGGCCGCCTAGTTTTTCGTTCGAAAGCGCAGCAGCGGGTTCCCTGTCGGTCTGATCGGCAAGGGAACCCGTTTTTTATCTAAAACGCCGATATTGCCCAAACTTACGGCTGATTTTCGTTCGAGACCGACTTTGGTCGCGGGAACCTCTCTTTGGCGACGTGCTTGGTAGGCGCATTTCCGTGAACAACCGGATATAGAGTCACGATCAGGCTCGAGTACAGGATCTCATTCTTGGTTTCTTTGGTCGTAAACTGCAGAACTTTTTCAAAACGTTCATAAGAGCCGTCTGCCTGAAATCTGAAATTCTCGGGATCCCATTGCCGGCCGGTTGCAAACCAAAGCAAATAAGCGCCGTTCGGAATGCCTTGCAATTGGTAATCCTCGCCCTTACGGATATACACCGAAAAAAGCATCGTCGTATCGGGCAGCGTCAACACGGCGACAGCGTCTTTGTCGCCCAACTTGTTTTGAATCAAAAGTTCACCCAAGCCGTCGCGCTGCAGGCATGAGAAAAAGACATCCCCTGTGGCAAACGTTTGCTCTTGAAGCGCAAAAACTTCTCGGCTCAAGGCCGAAAGCCAAAGCAAACACACAAAAATGCACCTTTGCATGATGCCTCCCTCGCAGAATAAAACCCCGCAAATTTCAACAGTTTTAACCTGGCTCATTTTACGAATAATTTTATCCGCTTTTGCTGTCGAAAAATTCCATTTTTTACCATCTCCAGCCCATCCTCTTCAATAAAAATTAAGAAATCGTAAACCAACTCCAACTTTTGCTTGGCTTTTTCCCTCGGCGTGGCTATTTTTTTCTGAATCTATAGCATAGGTTGGGGATTGCAGCATGAATAGGCGCATGCTCTTTTTTCTTGCCTTCCTTGGAGGAGCAACCCTCATGTGCAACGAAAAGAAAAACATCGAGCCCTCGACGCGCCAAGGGGTCGTTGTTACGAAAATCACCTACAGCGGTTGGCCGGAATCCTACGAGCTGCGCAACGCGCAAGTCAAAGTGATTGTGGTTCCTGGAATCGGCCGCATCATGCATTACGGCTTTCGCAACGGCCCGAATATTTTGTGGACCAATCCGCAATATTCGGGCATTACGCTGCCGTCGGGACAGCCGTATCGCGAAAACGGCGCCTTGGCCTGGGCCAATTTCGGCGGCGACAAGGTGTGGCCGACCGAGCAGAGCAAGTTTCCCGAGATCAACGGCTACGCCTGGCCGCCGGACCACTGGTTCGACGGCGGCAGATACGACGCGGAAGAAATCCCCGACGGCGTGCGCATCATCAGCGGCGTCAGCGATTTTTGCGGCGCGCGCTGCATCCGCGAGATCACCCTGGCGGACAGCGGCACTGATCTGAGCATTCGGCAGACCATCCGTAAAGAAAAACGCGCCCGCAAAGCTTCGGTCGAACCGATCGAATTTACGATTTGGAACGTCACCCAGATTCGCAGTCCTCTCGCCGCCCTGTTCAATCTCAATCCCAACAGCTCGTTGCCGGACGGCATCCGGTTCTGGAGCGACGAAGCGCGCGCCCAGTTTTACCGACGCGGCTCGGTCGGCGTTTTTAAGCCGTCGCCGACCGTCTCGCAAAAAGCCGGCGCCGACTCGGACTATTGGCTGGCCGCCATCGTCGACAACGTTGTCATCGCCGAGTTCTTTCGGCGGCAGCCTGGCGTCCATCCGGACGGCGACTTGAGCGCCGAAGTCTACACCTCACCGCAATACACCGAGCTGGAACTGCTCAGCCCGCTGACCAAGCTGTCGATCGGCCAAGAGATTCACCACGACATCGTCTGGCGCCTGTATGCTCTGCCGAGCTCAGCGCGGACTGTGGAGGAAAAGATAGAGGTGGCGGCGGGGTGGTTGAGGAGCTTTGAATAAAAGAGATGACATTACATACTATGATAGTAACTCCTCATTATTTGTGATTGGTCCTTAACCTTTTTGGGAATAAGAGATAGTAAAAATAGAAGCCTCCGCAAAGGCTTGTTTGTGAAAATTGATAACTTAATTGACGCTATTCGTAACCATCGTGTCCGTATTACAGATCATGCTGATGAAGAGGCTCAGGCAGACGGATTGTCATTTGAAGAAATCTTTATCAGCGTATTGCGCGGCGAGATTATAGAACACTATGATAATGATAAGCCCTATCCAAGTTGTTTGGTATATGGGATGAACTTTTCCGGTGATGCGATTCACAGTGTATGGGCCTTTAATCCAGCAAATCAGTGGGCGGTTTTAATCACCGTCTATAGACCTGATCCCGATCGATGGATTGACGGCAGAGTGAGGAGAAAGAAATGAAACCATTTGAAAAGTGCCCCGTTTGCGGCGGCGAACTTGTGGAGAAAGAGGTAGAGAAATTACTAAAAGGAGGCAGGCACACGGCGGTAATCCGCGTACATGCTGAAGTATGCCTACAATGCGGTGAAAGACTATACGACGATGAAACAGTCCAGCGTTTTGAGCAAATTCGACAAAAACTGGAACGAGACCAAGTTGAAAAATTCGAACCGATCGGGCAGACGTTTCAGGTTTCTTGAATGAGCTATTGTAAGGTGGATTCAAGTTATAAGTGCAACAGATGAATTAAGGAACAGTTCGGCCGGAGTTTTATAGTCAAGACATTTTCTTTGCATACTATTTAAGCTGAATGATTTTGATCAATTCTTTGTCATTAACTCCAAAACTGCTTTTTCAGCATGTACCGGCGGATCAGGCCGTAGGATTTTTCGTTGAATCAGCGTTCCCATGCACTGTAGGGATAAGGGAAGGGAAAATCGGCGTCGACCAGTCGGGCGATTTAGTGATGTTCCAATAAACGATCGGGTTCGAAAAACATGGTCTAAGTTACGAGCATCTTGCGCTTTGAGTTTTGCCTGCGAAAATAAGGATATCGAAAATGACAAATTTGATCGAAAAATTTCAATATCCTTTGCACAAGCTCTTTCGATTCGACTGCGCCGACCTGGACTTTGGCATCTACCGCATCATGAATTACAAGCGGCAGGTGATCGAGAAGTGGATTACCGAAGACCTGCCCCGAACCGTTTCCGATGAATTGCGTCGCGATGCGCCGGCCGAGCAGGCAGCCGAGGGTTGGTTCCAACTCATGCGCCTTATCAAGCGCGTGGGTGGGCACATCATTAATTTCCTGGCGCAGATCGAAGACTTTCAGAAGATGCTCTGG
Source organism: candidate division KSB1 bacterium (assembly GCA_034505495.1). Lineage (NCBI taxonomy): Bacteria > Pseudomonadati > Candidatus Zhuqueibacterota bacterium. Next base: position 15,070 of record JAPDQV010000042.1, read on the forward strand.
GAGAAGAAGAAATCGGAGAAAAGCGGACGAAATGTCCGTGATCCTGGGAACGCGGACGTCCCGTCCGCAGTTTCGTCCGCAGAGCACAAAGGCCGGCACTCGCGCGGCTACCTGCCCCATTTCGACGCCGGAAACATCTTCCAATTCATCACCTTTCGCTTGCATGACTCTGTTCCCGCCTCCGTCATCGAGCAATGGAAACAGGAACTGCATTGGCGCGAGGGCCTGGCTGCCGACTCAAAAGAAACCGTGGAACTGCGTAAGCGCATTGAGCAGTATGCCGATAGCGGTAGAGGCGCTTGCTACCTGCGCAATGAACGCATTGCCCGTCTGGTTCAGGACGCCCTGAAATATTTTGATGGAGAGCGGTACCGCCTCATTGCCTGGTGCATCATGCCCAATCACGTCCACGTGTTGATTGAAGTGATGGACGTATCGCTTTCCAAGATCTTGCAAAGCTGGAAGTCCTACACGGCGCATGAGGCAAACAAACTGCTGGGTCGAAGCGGGGCGTTTTGGGGGCCGGATTATTTTGATCGTTATATTCGCGACGAAAAACATTTCCAGGCTACTGTTAAGTACATTCTGCAAAACCCAGTCAAGGCCAGGCTGGTTGACAGACCTGAACAATGGCCTTGGGCTGGGTACGTCGGCCTATCCGGAAATACCGGGAACGCAGAGATCTCAAGATCTCATCTGTACCATCTGCATCGTCTGCACAAAAAAGCGGAAACGTAAGCGGACGGGACGTCCGCGATCCCAGGGATTCCTTAACAAGGTGAGAAAATGACCAGACGTCAACTCTTTGGGCGATTAGGGGCGGCAGGTACGGCGGCTTTGCTGGGCCGCCGAGCCTTCGCTGCTGCCGCTGAAATTCCGGAGCGCCGCGGCCTGCCGGAGCTGAAAATCACGGATGTCAAAGCGATCACCACTGCGCCGAGCGGCATCCGCCTGACGGTCGTCAAGGTCGAGACCAGCGAACCCGGCCTCTACGGCCTCGGCTGCGCCACGTTCAATCAACGCACCCTGCCGGTGGCCGTGGCCGTCGATCAATACCTCAAGCCGTTCGCCGTCGGCCGCAGCGCCGACAACATCGAGGACCTCTGGCAGAACGCCTACACCAGCTCCTACTGGCGCAACGGTCCGGTGCTCAACAACGCCCTCAGCGGCCTCGACCAGGCGCTGTGGGACATCAAGGGCAAGCGAGCCGGCATGCCGGTCTATCAGCTCCTCGGCGGCAAATGCCGCTTTGCCGTCGACACCTATGCCCACTGCAACGGCCGCGATTTCAAAGAGCTCGAAGAGGACGTCAAGCGCAAAATGGCCGAGGGCTATCGCCATGTGCGCATTCAGCTGGGCGGCTACGGCGCCGCGCACCTGTCCAAGCCGCCGGATTTTCGCGACGCCGGTTTCGGCGATCCGCGCGACGGCCACATGGACGTTTACCCCTACATCGCCTCCACCGTAAAAATGTTCGAACACATCCGCAAAACCTGCGGCGACGAGATCGAGCTCCTCCACGATATCCACGAAAGAATCCCGCCCATCGACGCAATCAACCTCTGCAAACAGCTGGAAGAGTACCGACCGTTCTTCATCGAGGATCCTTTTCCGCCCGAGGCCAACGCCTGGTTTAAGCAGCTGCGCGCGCAGACCAGCGTGCCCATCGCCATGGGCGAGCTGTTCAACAATCCCCACGAATGGATCGATCTAATCGTTAATCGCTGCATCGACTTTATCCGCGTCCATATCTCGCAGATCGGCGGTCTAACGCCCGCACGCAAACTTGCGGCCCTGGCCGAAGCCTTTCAGGTGCGCACCGCCTGGCACGGCCCGGGCGACGTCTCGCCGGTCGGGCACGCCGCCAACATTCACCTCGATCTGGCGGTGCCCAATTTCGGCATTCAGGAAAGAGTGCTGTTCGACGAACGCACGCAGGAGGTTTTTCCCGGCTGTCCTTATGTGAAAAATGGTTATCTCTACGTCAACGAAGCGCCGGGCTGGGGCGTGGACATCAACGAGGCGGCGGCCGCCAAATATCCGTTGCCCGAGCATCCCGGCTACTGGAACCCGATCCGCCGTCGCGACGGCACGGCAGTGCGGCCATGAGATTGGGCAAGTATTCCATCGGCATCGGTGACCGCTTCGGCCTTGAAGGCGAGGCGCAGCTGGCCGCCCTGCAGCAGGCGCTCGCTTTGGGCGTCGAAATCATACCGGTGTGGAACAAATCCTTTCGCGAGCACTCGATCATCGGCAGCACGCCCGAACAAACGCGCCGCGCCGCCGACGCCGCCGTTCATGCGCGCAAATGGGCTCTCCCCTATTTCGTCGACGCCGATCATGTCGGCTTGAAAACCGTTGATCTGTTTATCGACGCGTGCGACTTTATTACTCTCGACGTCGCGGATTTCATCGGCAAACCCGCAGCAAAAGAGACGGTCGAGTCATTTGTCACCGCGCAGCGAAAACGGATCGGCAAAGTAAGCATGCCCGAATTCGACATTGTCCTTGATCTGAGCGAAGAAAGGCTGCGTGCCGCGGCGGCCAAATATCTTTGCGCCGTGCAGGAGGCCGGACGCATTTACCGCCGCATCGCCGAGCGCAAGCGCGGCGAATTCGTCATTGAGGTGTCGATGGACGAGACCGAGACGCCGCAAACGCCCGAGGAGCTGCTGGTCATCCTCGCGGCCATAGCCGAGGAAGACATTCCGGTGCAGACGATCGCCCCCAAGTTTTGCGGCAGCTTTTATAAAGGCATCGATTACGTCGGCAACGCGTTACAATTTGCTTACGAATTTGCCGCTTCGGCAGCGGCGGTGCATTATGCCGCGCATCATTATAATTTACCGGACAATTTGAAATTGAGCGTGCATTCGGGCAGCGACAAGTTTTCGCTCTATCCGCATATTCATCGCGTGTTAAAAAAGTTCAATGTCGGACTCCATCTCAAAACCGCCGGAACCACCTGGCTCGAGGAGCTGATCGGCCTGACGACCACGCCCAAGGGCTTGCGGATCGTGAAATCAATCTACAACGCCGCCCTCGAACGGTTCGATGAACTGATCCGGCCCTATGCCGCGGTGGTGAACATCGACCGGAGACGATTGCCGAACCCCGCCGAGGTCAGCAGCTGGGACGGCAGACAGTTTGCCGAGGCGCTCCGCCACGATCCGCACTGTCCGCACTTCAATCCGCACTTGCGGCAACTGCTGCACGTCAGTTTCAAAATCGCCGCCGAGCTGGGCGCCGACTTTATCACCGCGATCGAGGAGCATCGTGAGATCATTCACGAAAAGGTAAAATACAACCTGTTCGAGCGGCACATTAAACCGCTGTTTATAGACTGACAGCGGATAAACTGCCGCTGCCGATCATCTTGAAAGGAGGCTGTATGTGTTGCGGATGTCATGCGAGCGGCATCAACCGCCGTGAATTTTTAGGCGTCGGCGCGCTCGGACTGGCGGGCGCCGCATTGTCTTTTGCCGACAGCCAGCCGGTTGCCGCCTGGGATCCCGAGAAGCCGATGCTTCGCACCGGTAAACCGCTGACGGTGCAGCCGATGTTGGCGTATGAAATTCCTCAGCGCCGGCCGCAAACCTCGTGGCGCAATTGGGGCGGCATCCAGACCGAAGAACAAGTTGCCGCCGAGATGATAAGAATCGACCGAGAGCTTAAGGAGATGCAGAAAAAGGCGGATTTTGCCCTGATCGTCAAGCCGGTCGTCAAGGTGAAATCTGCAGAACAGGCGGCGCAGATCGTCAGCGCCGGCGGCTTTGATGTGCCCTTGGTCTATGCCGCAGGCGGCTGGACGAACATCCTCGAAACCTGCTGCACCGACAAGACCGACAATCTCATCTTTCTGCGCCATCGCTCCGGTCCGGTCTATCTGTGGTACGAGATCCTCCACAACCGCTTCCTGCGCAAGGGCGGCGACGGCTTTGATCTCGACCAGTTTCGCTATCCCGGCGGCATGACCGTGGACGACGTTGTTGTAGATGATTACAACGAATTATTGATCAAGCTGCGGGCGATCTACAGTGTGCACAATTTCCTGGGTCGGCGAATCGTTGCCCTGGGCGGCGCTTCGGGCTGGTGTAATGACGACGCGCCTCAAATTGCCCGCGAAAAGTTCAAGCTCGATATCGTCACCGTCGGGTATGACGATTTGGCGGTGCGCATCAAAAAAGCGCGCGCTGATCGCAGCCGCCTGCAAGCGGCGGAGTATGCGGCTGCGCAATACCTGGCCCTTCCGGAGACCGAGCTGAACACCGACCGAACGTTCGTGGTCAACGCCTTTTTGCTGCTGGATGTCATCAAAGGTTATTTGGAGGAGTATCAGGCCAAAGTTTTCACCATTATGGACTGCATGAGCGCAGTCATGCCGATTTCGGAAACCACCGCCTGCCTCACCCTGAGCCTGTTAAACGATGAAGGGCTGCTTGCCTTTTGCGAGTCAGACTTTAACGCCGTTCCCGCAGGCATTCTTTTGCATTACATTGCCGGTAAACCAGTCTTTTTTAACGATCCTACTTTTCCGCATCACGGCATGGTCACCTGTGCGCACTGCACGGCGCCGCGCCGTATGGACGGTCTCCGTTATGCCCGCGCCAAAGTGGTCACCCACTTTGAATCCGATTACGGCGCCGCGCCCAAGGTCGAGCTGCCGCTCGGCACGCCGGTCACCATGGTTTGTCCCGACGGCGCACAGAAAAAGTGGATCGGTTTTACCGGCTCGGTCATCGACAATCCGTTTCTCGACATTTGCCGCTCGCAGTTCGACATTAAAATCGACGGCGATTGGAAAAAGCTGCTTCGCGATCACCGCGGCTTCCACTGGCTCATGGCCGTAGGCGATTATTCCCAAGAATTGACTTTTGCCTGCCGAAAAATCGGCGTGGCGTGGGAAAATGTTTCACAGCCGACGGTTTGAGGCGCGATTTTGGGATAACATCAATATGAGGAAAAAATTATGAGAACATTGACATCGCTCGTTATGCTGATTTTGCTGATCGGCGCGGTCTCGGCGCAGCAGGCTGCCGGCGGCAAACTGAGCGTCATTGTCTTCGGCGCCCACCCGGATGACTGCGAGCTCAAAGTCGGCGGCATAGCGGCGCGTTGGGCTGCCGCCGGCCACCGCGTCAAGTTCGTCTCGGTGACCAACGGCGACATCGGCCACGCGACGCAGGCGGGCGGACCGTTGGCGCGGCGGCGAACCGCCGAAGTCAAAAAAGCGGCTGAAATCCTGGGGATCGAAAGCGAGGTGCTCGACATTCATGACGGCGAGCTGATGCCGACGCTGGAAAACCGCCGCGAGTTCGTGCGCCTCATTCGCGAATGGCAGGCCGACATCGTCATCGGCCATCGTCCGAACGACTATCATCCGGATCATCGTTATGTCGGCGTGCTCATGCAGGACGCCGCCTTTATGGTCACCGTGGCGCACTTTGAACCGCTGACGCCGCAACTGGCAAGAAACCCTATCTTCTTGTACATGTCGGACAACTTTCAAAAGCCGAACCCATTTGAACCCGACATTGTTGTTGCTGTTGACGATGTGTTCGAGCAAAAAGTCCAAGCCGTCTGGCAGCTCGAATCGCAGATCGAGAGCCTCTGGGCGACCGGCAATTTCGAAAAGGTGGTGCCGATTCCGACCGATCCTGACGGTCGGGCTGCGCGCTTTAAATGGCTGTTCGAGCGGCAGGCCGGCCGGGACGGCGGCATTGCAAACAAGTATCGCGACAAACTGATCGAACTTTACGGGCCCGAAGCGGGCGCCAGGATCAAATATGCAGAGGCGTTCGAGCTGTGCGAATACGGCCGGCAGCCGAGCCGCGAGGAACTGAAATCATTGTTTATGATTAAAACGCCTTGAAAGACGGGTGCGAATCATTTTAAGATGAATAATAAAGTCAATGCTTACCGAATAAGGAGCAAGGCCCCGATGAGCAAAGCCATTGATCCCGACGAACGCATTCGTAACATGACCTTCAGCTCAATATACCCTTACTACCTGGCGAAAATCGAAAAGAAGGGTCGAAGCAAGGAAGAGCTGCATCAGGTAATCGGATGGCTGACGGGTTTCAGCGAAGAGGACATCCATAGGCATATTCGGGAAAATTCGACCTTTGAAACCTTTTTTGCGCAGGCGAGGCTGAACCCGGCCGCTCATTTGATCACCGGTGTCGTATGCGGCTGTCGGGTCGAAGAGATAGCAAATCCGTTGACTCGGCAGGTTCGGTATTTGGACAAGCTGGTGGACGAACTGGCCAAAGGCCGCAAAATGGAAAAAATACTGCGCAAGGATTAGGCGGATTCGCCCTGCTTTTTCTAATGTCGTCCGTCGCTTTGGTTCCATAGCCGGATCAGACTCAGGTCGTCCTATGAAAACATACAACTTTGCAGTTCCTGATGACAAAACCGTTTCCAATCAACATGAAGGCGGCCTGAATTCGTAGAAACCTGATTCATCAAACCCAGTCAGCGGCAGATTTTGCCGCAGGGCAAGGGAAAGCTTATGTCACAAAAAGCCGCTTTGCAGGAATTATTGCCGTTTATCCGCATCTTGATTCTCGATCAGGATGCGGCAGGCGCCGAAAAGGCCAAACTCTTTTTAACGGCAAAAGGATTCCCTCATGTCGAATGCAGCCGTTCTGTCGCAGAAGCTTGGGAGCGCCTCGCGACTTATGACATCCTGATTCTCGATCCTTGGCAGATTGATACTGCCTTGTCCGCTCCGGATTTTCTCCAGTCAGTCGTCGAGGCATACGGCGATGATCAGGACATCATCCTATGGACAGATCGCCCCGTCCATCCGCTCGAGGTCGAAGCAAAATTTGGGGTGATCACTTTGGCAAAATCTCTATCGCTCGATGTTCTGTTGTCTTGGATTCGCCACAGCGCCAAACGGATCTGGTTGGAAAGGATCATCGACAACATTCCGGACGAATTGATCCTTATCGACCCGCGGCCGGAGACATTCGGCCGCATCCATTTTGCCAACAAAGCCAAGCGCGAGCGCTTTGAACAGGGCAAGCCGCTGCTGTACGATTATTGCTGGAGACGATTCGAGCGTCAAAATGAAGGCGATCGCCCTTGCGAAAGATGCATATCGAGGAATACGCTAAAAGAAAAGCATAGCGTGCGGACGTTCTGGGACTATACGGACTGGCAGGGACGAAAAGAGAGCGTCGATCTGCACGCCGTGCCGATCAGCGACCGAACGGGTGAAATTCGCGGCATCATCGAGACCTGTCGCGACCGTACGCAGCTGCACATTGCCCAGCAGTACATCCAGCGCATCGAGGCAGCCCATGCCTGGAACGCCAGACTCGACCTGTTTTTAGAGGGTTTTCAAGAGCTGGGTTATCCGCAGGCGCGCTTTTATCGGCGTATCAACAAAAACGGCCGTGACGTGTTTCAAGGCATCCGTCAGGTCGGCATGCAAATCCCCTTTGACATTACCCGATTCGAGATCGACGCCGAAACGGATATGCCGACCCAAATTTTGCTTAATGAGCGATTTCCGGTACTTTTTGTGATCAAGCCGAATACCGGTTATGTATGGGAGGCCTCAAAGGTCTACGCTCATCTCTATCGCGTTGATGAGCGTTTAGTGCCGTACAATGATATTTTTAAGAAAAAGCGCTGGGTAGAGATCCCGGTGACTGCCAACGGTGAACTCTTTGCCAAGGTTTCGGCTGATCCGGTATATAACACCCGTTATATTTCGAATTATGAATTGGAAGTGCTTTCCTACTACGCTTCCTGGGCAGGGCAGGCGCTGGCTAACGTCGAACGGCAGGAAAAATTGCGCCTGACTTCAGAGACCAACGAGCTCATCATTCAGATCAATCAGCAGATTTCAAAGCGTCCGGTGCATCGCGGCTGGCTCTTTCGTTCTTTAGAGCGTGTATGTGACGTTCTGCACGCTTCGAGCTGCAGCATCTTTCTGCTCGAGGGTGAGGGAGCGAACCGCCGTCTGGTGCGCAAGAGCAACTTTGTCAGGGATCGGTACGGCAGAAACGTCGAAAAAAAGATCGGACCCGAAAGCTACAAAATCGGCCAATTTTTAGTCGGCAACGTGTTCAAATCCGGCAGAAACCTGATCGAAAATAATCTGATCGGTTTGGCGGAAAGATGCCGCAGTCATTCGCCGAAACAGATGAATCTGGCTGCTTATGATGAATTTTGCCGACACATCGGCGAGCCGGTACGCAACGCCCTGTTCGTCGTCCTTCGCTCCGAAGGCCGCAAGATCGGCGTGATTCGCGTCATCAATAAAAAACAGAGCGATATTTACGGCAATCGAGATTTTACCGCCGACGATCTGAAAGCCTTGGAGGCATTAGCGGGACAAATAGCTCTGGCCTACGACACGTTCAACATGGTCAAAAACCTCCGCGAATCGCAAAGGCTGAAAGAGTTCATTGCCGCCGAGTATGCCCATACGATGAAAAATCTCCTGCAGCCGATCGTCACCTTGTCCGGGTTGCTCGAAAGAGATCCGGGCGACAAGGAGCTCTGGGAGCTGATGGCTAACGAGATCGCACGCATGAAAACGACGATCAACACTATGCTGAACCTCGCACAGGCCGAGAGCGCCGAGCTGCAGATCAAAAAAACAGCCGTCTCTCCTGCCGACCTGCTGCACAGAGTCGTCAAACCGTACATCATTTTGGCGGCTGATAAAAACATGGAGATCAGATTGTCGATTTCCCAAAACCTGCCTATATTAGAAATGGATGAGATGCTGATTTACGACGCCGTAGCCAACTTGCTGGACAACGCCGTAAAATACGGAGACCCGGACAAACCGATCCTTCTTTCAGCCCGTTTGTCTAGATTTTTCCTGCTGATCAGCGTTGCTGATTATGGGCCGCAGATTCCCAAAGAAGAGCGACAGCTCATTTTCGAAAAATATTACACCGGCAAAGGCTTTGCCGACACCATCAAACAGATCGGTTTGGGACTAACCTACGTCAAAACGGTTGCCGAGGCGCACGGCGGCAAAGTCTATGTCGATCCGCATTTCAAGCAAGGCGCCAAAATTGTCATGAAACTGCCGCTGCAAAAAGCAGAGGAGGTAGAATGAAACGAGTTTTGATCATCGAAGATGAAGTCGTGATCCGCATCGGCTTTGAAAAGCTGCTCAAGAAAAGAAGCTGCATCATCGATAAGGTTCGAAGCTTTCAGGAGGCTCTCATCGCCCTCGACAACTTTAGCTACGATCTCATCTTGCTGGATCTGGTCATCCCTCCCTACGAAAAAGAAAGCGGATTTAACATCATTAAAAAACTCAAAGAAAAGAAACTGAACCAGGCAACGCCGATCGTCATCATTTCGGGCAAGAAATCGGAAGAAGAAATCAAAAAGCGGATTCATGAAGACGACAACGTCGTGGACGTGCTCATCAAGCCGGTGCAGAACGACAAGCTTTTGGAGGCCGTGGAAAAAGTTTTGGGCCCCTGCACGGCGTAAGCTTATCCGTCGACAATACGTTAAAGACTGCAGAGGATACTCATTCAAATCCTTGAGGCATAAAATGGCAAAATTTCTCTCTTCCCTCACAATTTTGGCGCTGTTGGGAACCTCGATTACGGCGACTACCGTTAACCCCCGCTTCCTTAAAGAGCAATGGGAAGCATCATGGATCAGTCATCCGACAGCCGACCTGAATCAATACGGCGTTTATCATTTTCGCAAGACCTTTAGTTTGGACAAAATACCTGATCGCTTTATCGTTCACCTATCGGCCGACAACCGCTATCGGCTTTTTGTCAACGGCCGCTCGGTCTGCACCGGACCGGAGCGGTGGGACCTTGCGCACTGGCGCTTCGAGAGCGTCGACCTTACCCCTTATCTTTCCCAAGGAAAGAATGTGTTGGCCGCGGTAGTATGGAATTTCGGCGAACATCGGCCGTGGGGACAGCTTTCCTGGCGGACGGCTTTTATACTCCAGGGCGATTCCGAGATCGAAGCTGTCGTCAACAGCGACCGGACTTGGAAGGTGCTGCAGAATTCCGCCTATTCGCCGATTCCTGTAAATCCGCAGACGATGGGCACGTTTACGGTCGTCGGGCCGGGCGAAGAAATCGACGGCCGGCTCTATCCCTGGGGATGGGCTGAAATCGACTACGACGATTCGAAATGGCCGGCGGCAAAAGAACTCGAGCACGGCAAACCGCGCGGCTATCGCGATGCCGGCACCTTATGGCTGTTGACTCCGCGGCAGATTCCGCCGATGGAGGAGACGCTGCAAAGAAACTTGATTATCCGCCGCGCTGAAGGGATCACCGCCCACGATGGCTTCCTTAGCGGAGCTAAGCCCCTGGAAATTCCGCCCAATAGGCGCGCCGTCATATTGCTGGATAACGGCGTCTTGACTACAGCCTACCCGCACTTGACGCTTGGCCGCGGTCGCGGCGCTTCGGTCAAACTGACCTATGCCGAGGCGCTCGTGGACGACAAGCGCGAAAAAGGGAATCGAAATGAAATCAAAGGCCGAACGATTTTCGGCTACTATGATATTTTTCACCCCGACGGCGGCGAACAGCGCTCTTTTTCCACGCTTTGGTTTCGCACCTATCGCTATCTCCAGCTCGATATCGCGACCGGCAGCGAACCTTTGCTGCTGCATGATCTGCATGGAGTCTTTACCGCCTATCCCTTCACTGCAAAAGCGTCATTCGAATCGAGCGATCCGTCTCTTAAGCAGATTTGGGAAACCGGCTGGCGCACCGCGCGCTTGTGCGCCAACGAAACCTATTTCGACTGTCCCTACTATGAACAGCTTCAGTATGTCGGCGACACCCGCATCCAGGCGCTCATCTCGCTGTATGTTTCAGGAGACGACCGGCTGATGCGCAAGGCCATCGAACTGTTCAACGACTCGCGGACGCCCGACGGTCTGACTTCGAGTCGTTATCCCACGACCATTCCTCAGGTGATTCCGCCTTATTCTCTCTTTTGGATCGACATGATCCATGACTATTGGCTGTATCGCGGCGACGAACCGTATCTTCGCTCCTTTTTAATCGGCATTGAAGGCGTCTTGGATTGGTATGAACAATTTATCGACGATACCGGCATGCTCGGACCCATGCCTTGGTGGCATTTTGTGGATTGGCCGGACGAATGGGCGTGGAGTCCGATTACAAACATCGGCGGCGTACCGGCAGGAGCAGCCGACGGCCATTCGGCGATCATTACGCTTCAGTACGTCGAGGCGCTGCTCCGCGCCGCAGAATTGATGCAGGCTTTCGGCAAAACCCAGCAGGCTGATCACTATCTGAATCTGGCCGAGTCGCTCAAACAGGCGGTTCACAAGCTCTGTTGGGATCCCGTCCGTCGCCTCTATGCCGATACGCCGGAAAAACAGATTTTCAGTCAGCACGTGAATGTGAACGCCGTTCTGGTTGACTTGCTGCCGCAGCCGGAAGCTCAGGACCTCATGCTGCGCCTTTTGTCGGACCGCTCTCTTATTCAATGTACGATGTATTATCGTTTTTACCTTTTTAGAGCCTTGAAAAAAGCAGGCCTCGCCGATCTGTACGTCGACCAGCTCGAGCCCTGGCGCGAGATGCTCAGACTGGGTCTAACCACCTTTGCCGAACGCCCGGAACCGACCCGCTCCGATTGTCACGCCTGGAGCGCCAGTCCCAATTATGATTTCTTGGCGACGATAGTCGGCATTGAGCCGGCGGCGCCGGGCTTTCGCAAAGTGCTCATCCGTCCGGCATTGGGCCGCCTGCAGTGGGTCAAGGCGTCCCTGCCGCATCCGGCGGGCGAAATCCGGGTAAATCTGCAGCGCAAAGGAAAACAAAGCCTCGAAGCCGAAATCTTGTTGCCCGAAGGCGTA
>JAPDQV010000042.1:26936-27254 GCA_034505495.1 candidate division KSB1 bacterium
GTGGGCAGGCCGGGTCAGCGAACTTTGGCCGGGAATGCAGAAAATCACTTTGCCTTGAGCGGGAGAAGGTCGGCACGTTATCCTTGCGTGAATAAAGGATAAGCGAGCATTCTGCGGATTCCCTCTTCGATGCCGCAGAGCGGCGTTTTCAGGATAGATCGCGCCTTGTCGATGTTCAGCGACAGATCGCGGGGTCGCGGCGCCTCCGGTCGATGCTCCTCCATGGAGACGGGTTGCAGCAGTGCGGAGGAGTAACCCGTCAGGCGGCAAAGCATTTCACCGAACTGCAGACGGCTGATCCGTTCAGGACCACCGAGA
>JAPDQV010000043.1 GCA_034505495.1 candidate division KSB1 bacterium
CGCTCCAAATCGTTTTTGAGTTTGTTGGGCTGAAAAAAAGGCTGTTCGAATTTGAGAAAATAGCGATTGTAGAAATTGGTGTCCCAAATGCCGTCATCCAGTTGATCGTACCGATAGATGCGGCTGTTGATGGAGAGATATCCGTTGGTGGGATAACCGAAAAGGATGACCGGCTGGCTGATCGCCAGGTTCATCCACCACATCTGCGTGTTTTGCCGAACGATGATGTCGCGTCCCTGCACCGAATCCCATTTATAATCGGAAACGGCGCTGAACTGCGGCGCTTTGATGTCGAGATAGACCTTGGATTTCAGTCCTGCCCGTTCGGCTCTCAGCCACTGTCGAGACCGCTCGATGCCCAACTTGAGCTGCCGAATACGGTAGCTGTTGTTCATCGCGATCTCGACCGCGCTGTCCAGGGTCAGCTCTATAGTCTTGGCGCGGCTCGGTAAAGCCGCCAATAGAATGAGAAAAAAAACGCTACAACGAAAGAACCGCGGCATCAACCGAACTCCTCGTTAACTGACTCCCAGCGCCACGGTTCAAATATAGCTAAATTGCCGTTTTTAGTGTCATATCGGCGTTAATTTGTGTAAAACATTTCTTGGCGACGACTGCACCGTCAATCGATATATTTGTAGCCGATACCGTAAACCGTGAGAATATGCTTGGGATTTTCCGGATTTTCTTCGATTTTTTTCCGCAGCTTGACGATGTGGTTGTCGACCGTCCGTGAGGTCGGATAGATTTCGTAACCCCACACTTTGTCCAGCAGCTCGTCGCGACTGATGGTTCGCCCTTTGTTTTGGATAAAATACTTGAGGATTTCGAACTCTTTATAGGTCATGTCCACCGGCCTGTTTTCGCTGTCAAAGGCGGTATAATGTTCGAAATCCACCTTGATCTTGCCCAGGTCGACAACCGCCTCGCTTTTTTCCTTGCTGTTCTTTGTTCGCCGCAGAATGGCCTTTACCCTTGCCAACAGTTCGCGCGTGGAAAACGGTTTCGGGACATAATCGTCTGCGCCCAGTTCCAAACCCAGAACGCGGTCGACTTCCTGCGTGCGCGCCGTCAGCATAATGATGGGGATGTGGAATCCCTGCTTGCGCAGCTCCTTACAGACGTCGAATCCCGACTTTTTCGGCAGCATGATGTCGAGAATGATGACGTCCGGCAATTCGGTCGTCGCCTTTTGGAGTCCCTCTTCGCCGTCGAAGGCCAAAGAGACGGAGTACCCTTCCGCTTCAAAATTGTCCTTGAGACCCTCCGCCAATCCCTGTTCATCCTCAATGATCAAAATTTTATCCATAACTCACGCTCCTTGTATTTTGGGAAAGATTAATGAAAATGTACTTCCTCGACCAACCGTACTTTCAACTTCAACACGACCGCGATGCACGGTCATGATATGCTCAACTAAGGCCAGCCCCAAGCCGCTGCCTTTGGTGTTGTGTACGAGGCTGTCTCCCACCCGATAGAATTTCTGAAAGATCTTTTTCAGTTCGTGTTGAGGTATGCCGATACCGTGATCTGTAACCGATAACACGATGTGTTCATTCCTTTGTTTCAATTGAATTCCAATATAGCGGTCGTCCGTGCTGTATTTCATGGCATTATCCAGCAGGTTGACAAAAGCCTGGGTGACGGCGTCGGCATCCATCTCGATTTCCGGCAAATTCTCCTCGATATTGCACTCAACCCGAAAGCCGTTTTGCTCGAAATTGTGCTCGTACATCTCCAGAACGCGGCGCACCACCTCGGCCAAATCTCCCGGGGCGAGATGGTACTCTTTCATCCTCGACTCGATCTTGGAGAAATCGAGAATGTTGTTGATCAGCTGCGATAGCCTGACCGTTTCCGCAAGGATGGTCTTGTAATATTTTTGCCGTTTGGCTTCGCTTTTGATTCGTCCCATCTCCAAGGTCTCGGCATACAGACGAATGAGCGCCACCGGCGTGCGGATTTCATGCGATACGTTGGCAACCAGGTTGCTCTTGATCTTGGCAATTTCCATCTCTTTGTTGACGTTGTGCACGACATAGATTAACCCGATGAGGAAAATAATGTTCACAACCCCCAAAAACATCAAATTCTGCTGCGAACGCCTATGCGACAAGTCGGCCAGTGTCGTCCCGGCCATCTTGACCTTGAGCTCGAGGTCGGGAAGGATCCATAGTGCAGCGCTGGCTTCGAACGTGTCTTCCTTTTCGTCCATGTTGGAATGATACACAAACCCGCGTTCGCCTTTTTTCTGCACGGCAAAAACAAATTCTTCCTCAGCCATGGCCGAAAAGCGCCGCGCCACGATTTCGCGAATGTACTGCACATTGTCGATCAGCAGCCCGCCGAAAAGCACTCCTCCATGGAAGGAAGGATGCAGAATCGGAAAGATCAACAGGGTATAATCGATGCCGCCGATGTTCCATGGCCTGGCCATCGGTTTGAAATATCCTTCCTTGGCTAATTTAACCGAGCGGTCCAACGTTTCACCTGATTCGGCCATAAACAAATTGACGATACGCTTCAATTCGGCGTCTTTGGGCAGCAGATCGCTGAGAGAGTCTTCCATGGCAATAATGAAATGCGTTTCCGAAACTCTCAAAAAAGCGCCGACTAAAGCGCGCTGATCGCGGAAGAGATTGTCGAGTTTAGGACGATAGTTCCTTTTGACCAGCGCTTCCGCATCCGCCACGGCATACCCGGTAATTTCCGACCGCCAATTACTGAAAATGTCCCAACAATATTGATTGACCGAAAAAAGAATACTTTCCAGCTGCCGATCGTAAATCGACTTGATCAACCGCTCATCGTCGTCGCTTTTGACGTACTGGTAAATGGAATACGAGAAAATAGGAACCAGCAGCGTTCCGAAAATGACGATAATGAGCTTGTTGAACGGAAACTTGTGCATACATTGTAAAAATAGCGCAAAAAAGCGTTAATTCAAATGAAATTTTACATTGTACCCTTGAGCGGCAGGCGCAAAATGGTGCCGGAAACCGCTTCGTTGCCTGCCAGAAAGACGATCGCGTCGGCAATCTCTTCGGGCGTTGTCCAGCGGCTCACGTCGGCTTCGGGCATGGCGCGGCGGTTTGCGTCGGTCAGGATGATGCCCGGCGCGATGACATTGGCGCGAATCCTTCGCGCCGCTCCCTCCTCGGCGATCGTCTGCATCAGCGCGATGAGCGCCGTTTTGGCTGCCGCATAAGCGGCAATCCCTGCTTTCGGCCGCAGAGCGCTGTCTGCAGCCACGGCAATCAAGGCGCCGCCGGGCTCCATCCGGCGCAAGGCGGCGCGACAGCAGAGAAAAGCGCTCGTCGCATTGAGCTCCATCATCCGTCGCCATTCCGACAAGGGCGTTTCCTGCACGGAAACGCCGCCCCAAAATCCGCCGACCAAATGCACCAACAACGCCGTCGGCGGCAATTCGCGCCGAATCCGCTCGAACACATCTTCGGTCGCAGCTTCGTCGGTGAGATCTGCAGAAAAATAGAACAACTTGCCGTCCGCCGCGGTCGGCAACGAAACATCGGCTCTGCGTCCTATGGCTGCCGTCGTTGCGCCTTCCGCCAAAAGTCTCTGCACCACGGCATTGCCTAGGCCGCCTGTCGCTCCGGTAACGATTGCCGTCCTGCCTTCAAGTTTCATCGTTGTCTGCTCCTTTATTACGGCTGCTCGACGGTTCGCACGGAATTTTTGCCGCCGTACGGATCGAGCTCATACTCGGTCGCCGAGGGATCGGCCAACCACTCGCTGCCGTTAACCACAAACTTGTAACGATACTTTCCCGGCCGTAAGGGTAACTCGATCTCCCACCATCCACCGCGGCGCTGCAACGCATCGTGCGTCGGCGACCAACCGTTAAAATCTCCGGCAATATAGACGTTTTGGAAGGAAGGATGATCCGCCAGTCGAAAGCGAACGAGCTGAAAATCGCGCGTCAGGCGCGGGGTCAAGGAACACCAGGACTTTGTCGTGTCGATCACTGCGGCGCGAAGCGGCCGGCGCGGCCGCAGATAGGCCGCACCATAAGGATCGAGGCGAATCGTCAAAGAATCCTTCGTCTTGATGCCTCGGTCGTTGAGCTCATCGTAAAACTCTGCTCTGCGCCCGAAAATAGCGGACGGCAGGAAGATGCGGCGCTCTTCGGCGAAGGCGGAATTATTGAGGACGATCAGCCGGGCGTCCTTTGCGGTGTATTTCAAATAGCAGTAGAAGCCATAGTCCTTGTACAACTCGTAAATCCGGCCGCGCTGCAGCGCCGGCGATCCTCGGCGCGCTCGATTGAGCCGTCGAATGCCCGCCGGCAAATAGGACTGCGGATGGATGTCTTTCCAAGGCATCGGAAGACGGTTGAGGTAATCCTGGCTTTCGCCGGTGGTTTCGTGCTGAGGCGGGGCGCCGGGTAACGGGACTTCGGTGCCGTAATAGAGCACAGGCGGGCCGTTCAGCGACCAAAGAAAGCTCAACGCCAAGAAAATTTTTTGCTGCGTATATTCCCGAGTTGCATAGGAAAAGCGCGCAACATCGTGATTGTCGAGCAGTCGCGACAATAGAATGTTACGAAACGACTGCTGTTGGATCAGCATATCGCTCAACAGGTAAATCGGCGCGCCTTGAGCAAAAACCCGCTGCACGGTGTAGTACATCGGAATGTCGAACAGCGCATTGAAGCCGAGATCCTGATAGGAAGCGACATAAGAAACATCGCCGGAAAAGACCTCTCCCAAAAGCAGAAAATCCGGACCGGCAAATTCGTGCAGATCGCGGCAGAGACGGCGCCAAAATTCGCGCGGCACATGTTTGACGGCGTCCAGCCGATAGCCGTCGCAGTCGGTCTGCAAGATCCAAAATTTGGAATAATCGAGCATGAACTCATAGACGTGCGGATTCTCCTGCGCCCAATCCGGCAGACCGTTCAGCTCATAGTTCTCCAACTGCTCCTGATTCTGCCAATCGCTGATGCTCGTCGAAGCGTCGACGCCGCTGCGGGGATGAAACCAGAAGCGGTAGCCTTGTTCCTCCCAATACTCGCGGTTGATGACCCATGGGTGCGACGGCGCCGCATGATTATAGATCATGTCCAAAATTACTTTGATTCCTCGTCGGTGGGCTTCCTTCACCACCCGCCGCAGCAGCTCAAGGTCGCCGAAATGCTCGTCGACGCTGAAAAAATCAATAGGGAAATAACCGTGGTACGGCCACCAACCGAGAAAGTCCTGGTCCTCATTGTCGAAAACCGGCGAAAGCCACAGAGCGGTGAAACCGAGATCGGCAATATAATCGAGCTTTTGCAGCACGCCTGCCAGATCGCCGCCTTGATAGGTTTTGAGCGCTTCCAGATTGCCCGTTTCCGGCCGGTACGGAAGGCTGCTGTGCGGATTGTTGCCCTTGTCGTTGGTCGAGTCGCCGTTGAAAAAGCGATCGATCAGCACGAAATAGATGATCTCCTGAGACCAGTCGATACCGAAACGGGGATGCGCCGACTTGGTTGCCGTAACCTGAGGCGTCCAACGCGGTCCCAACTCGGCCGCGACGACGATCGTCACGGCGGCGCCGCTCAAGAACGCCGAAAGTAAAAATTTCTGTGCAAGCTTTATCATATGCCTGTCTCAGGATTGCTGAATCGTCTGCCTGCGAAGAAGTCGACGCTCCTATATCGCTATTAAAACTTCCTGCTGCGTCCGTTTGCTCATAAGCATCGACATCAATTTGTTTTCATCCTTTTCCGCCTTTTCAGGCTCAGCATGGGAAGGGCGTCAAATCATCTTTTGCCTGTCGACACTCCATGTATTCCGATTCCATGCGCTTCATAAAAATATCAAATCATCTGCAAATTTCAAAACGTAAAGGTTTGATACAATACTTTACATGTAGTGCGTGGCGTTTTTTTAACCCTCTCCGAAAAATATTTGTTGCTTTTTTATTTTTATTTATGTTAATTCGTGGTGAATAGTGGTGATAATTGGTGAAATATTCCATTTCTCTCCGGTGTTGTGGTGATTGATGAGTGAATTGAGCGGCAGATATACGGTGACCTTGGATCCCAAGGGCCGGCTTGCCATTCCCGTTCGCTTTCGGCTCTCTTTCCCCAAAGAGCAGCAGAATGAGATCATCCTGACGCGCGGCTTTGATCCCTGCATCACCGGTTTTTATCGCGACAGCTGGGAAGAATTTCAGCAGATATTCAACGCGCAAGAGTTATCGCAGGAGGAGAGGGACATCATCGAGCGGGAATTCGTCGGCAGAAAGCTCGAAGCGGCCTTTGACAAGCAGGGCCGAATAACGCTGCCGCCGCATCTCATCGAATTTGCTCAGCTGGATAATCTTAGCGAGGTCATGGTCATCGGCGTACGCAACCGGATGGAAATATGGAATCCCAAGCTCTACGAAGAAATACGCGCTGAAAAAGAAAAAGTCATTCAGGATCTGCGCCAAAAACTCAAAGTCGGGCGGTAGCAGATGGTTGCCGAATATCACTCCTCGGTCTTGGTCGAGCAGGTCGTCGCTGCTTTGATGCCGGAGCGGGGTGGGCTTTTTTGCGATCTGACGTGCGGCGACGGCGGCTATACCTTGGCCCTGCTGGAGCGGTCGCCGCATGCCAGAGTGGCGGCGATCGATCAGGATGAGGAGGCTCTGCGACGGGCGCGGGCAAGGCTGGCGGATTTCGCCGAGCGTGTGGTTTTCATCCGCGGCAATTTTCGTGATCTCGAGGCGCTTCTTCGTCCCCACGGCTTTAAAGACCTGGACGGCATTATGTGCGACCTGGGTGTGTCCATGCTGCAGATCAGCTCGCCGATGCGTGGGTTTATGTTTTCAGCCGACGGTCCGTTGGATATGCGGATGTCGCGGGACAATCCGTTGACCGCGGCCGATTTGGTCGCTCGGCTCAGCGAGGAGGAGCTTGCGGACATTATTTACAAATACGGCGAAGAAAGAAAAGCGCGCCGAATTGCCGCCGAAATCGTGCGCACGCGACAGCGCAAGCCGCTGCAAATGACCGCCGATCTGGCCGCTGCCGTCAAAAGAGCGGTGGGCGAAAGATTTCTCATCAAGTCATTGGCGCGAGTGTTCCAAAGCCTGCGCATTTACCTTAATGATGAGTTGGGGGCGCTGGAGGCCATGTTGCCGCAGGCGCTCGCTTTGCTCAAAATCGGCGGACGTATGGCGATCGTCGACTATCATTCGTTGGAGGCGCGGGTGATCAAGGATTTCATGATGCGCGAGAGCGCTCCCTGTACCTGCCCGGCCGATCTGCCGGTCTGCGTCTGCGGCAGAAAACCGCGCCTCAAGATCGTCCATCGCCAAGTCAAACCCTCGCCGGAGGAAATCGCCGCAAATCCCGGTGCGCGTTCGGCGCGATTACGCGTATTCGAAAAAATCGGAAACGAGGCATGAGTGTGTACGGTCCCCGCATTGCGCTGCCTTATCGGCGACGTGAAAAACTGAATTTTACGAAAAAAGCCGCTCTGGCGTTGGCGGTTTTTACGGTTTACAACCTCGTTAACGTATGGCAAAATGTAAATGTGTCGCATTTGATCCGACGCAATGAGGAGCTGCGACGGGAACTCAATCGCATCAATCGCCGCTGCAATTTGTTAGAATTTGAGCTCGAGCAAATGAAGGATCCGGAAAACATTCGCAGGGTGCTGGCGCCGAGCATTACATTGCGACCGGCGGAGACGATTACGCTTTACAAAGGCGGTAAACAAAAGTAATGTCGGCGAAAAGAAAAAGTCCCATGCCGCATCAGCGATATTATATTTTTCGCAGGGTGATGACCGCGGCTCTGGCGTTGCTCATCCTGCGGCTCGCCTGGGTGCAGCTGATCGCGCGCGGCCGCTATCTCTCTTTGGCGGAAAATCAACACCATCTCATTGTGCAGCTGCCCGCGGAACGCGGCAGGATTCTCGATCGCAACGGCGTGCCGCTGGCGGTCAATCTGCCTGTCGTTACAGTGGTCGCCAACGCCGACTCGATTCGAGATGTTTTTCGCTTTGCACATCGCCTTGCCGCTCTCACGCATCAGCCGGCCGACGAGATCATCGCCAAGCTGCGCGGCAGCAAAGGTTGGGTCGAGGTGGCTCGGAATCTCCCGCTTGAAGTGAAGGAAAGAATCGAGCAGGCTGACTTGGACTTTGTCGGTTGTCGCGAAGAACTGCAGCGGAGTTATCCCAAGGGCCGTGCCGGCGCTCACGTCGTCGGCTTTACGCGCAATGACGGCGTCGGCGCCTACGGCATGGAATTGAGCTGCGAGACGCTGCTCCGCGGCCGCCGCGGCAAGGCTGTGCTGCTCAAAACCGGCCGCGCCCGAGTGTTTACTTCGCCTTTTCATGCGATCTCTCGACCTGAGAACGGCCGCGACCTTTTGTTGACCATCGACGCCCGCTACCAGCAGATTGCGCAGCAGGAACTCGAGGAGACGGTGGTTGAAAACGGCGCCAAAGGAGGATCGGCGATCATTCTCAGGCCCTCCACCGGCGAGGTTTTGGCTCTTTGCTCTTATCCGACTTTCGACCCCAACCGATGGTCTGCCTATAGCGAGGCCAGCTGGAAACCCGCCGCCGTCACCGATCAGTACGAGCCGGGATCGACCTTTAAGGTAGTTACCATGGCCGCCATGATCGATGCCGGCCATGTGACGCCGCAGGATCAGGTCTTTTGCGAAAACGGCAAGTGGACGGTCTACGGCCACACCATTGAAGATACCAAAAAGTACGGCCGCCTGACGGCGGTTGACGTGCTGGTTTACTCGTCCAACATCGGTATGGCCAAACTGGCGAAAAACTTTGACAAACGGAAATTATACGCTTATATGGAAAGCTTCGGCTTCGGCAAGCCCACGGGTATCGAATTGATCGGCGAGATTTCCGGCAACCTTCGCCCGGTGACCTCCTGGTCGGCCTTGTCGCCGCTCTCCATCTCTTTCGGACATGAAGTGGCGGTAACGCCTCTGCAAATGGCGACGGTGTTTTCGACCATCGCCAACGGCGGCGTCTATGTCGCCCCGCGGCTTTTGTTGGCCGTTTCTGAGAACGGTCACCTCGATCGGCCGAACGTTCAGCGGGACGTCCATCGCGTCATTTCGGCCAAAACAGCGGCCGTATTGAGCGACATGATGGCACAGGTGGTCGAGCGGGGCACGGGTGTGCAGGCGGCCATTAAAGGGGTTACCGTTTGTGGAAAAACAGGCACCGCCAGGGTTGTGCTGACCAACGGCGGCGGATATGCACAGGGACGCTATATTTCGAGCTTCGGCGGCTTTTTCCCAAAAGAAAATCCTGCGTTAACTATCTTTGTCGTCATTCATGAGCCGCGGGGCGCCTATTACGGCGGCGCGGTCGCCGCGCCCTGTTTTCGGCGCATCGGCGAACGCATCATCAGTCTCGAGGGCTTGGAACATTTCTATCGCGAGGTTGAACGCGACAATGAGCAGGCCGCTCAGGAACTGCGTCTGGTGCCCAATCTCGTCGGTTTGACAAAAGCCAATGCCGTCGATGTGTTAAAGAAGAACGGCTTGAAGGTCGAACTTACAGGTGAAGGGAAAATTGTCGCGGACCAGAATCCGCCCGCCGGTGCCGCAATCGAAAAAAAGGGAACCGTGATGCTCAGCTTGACCGAATCCGCACCCGCAGATGGCGTCATGCCGTCCGTAAAGCATCTGCCGGTTCGCAACGCTTTGAGTCTATTGTCGGAATACAAACTTTCCGTGCAGGTCGTCGGAAACGGCATTGTCATCGAACAGCAGCCGCAGCCCGGGCGCAAAATAACGCCGGGCGCTCGAGTGCGGCTGGTGTGCAAAGAATCAACCTAAGTCGCGGTATGCCGATGCATCTAACCCTGGATGAAATCCTTCGCGCCACTTCCGTCGATCATCTGACGCCGACGGTTCCTCGGGAACCGCTCTCGGCGGTGGAGATCGATTCCCGCAGCGTGAGCAGAAACAGCCTCTTCGTGGCGCTGCGCGGCATCCGCCACGACGGTCACGATTACGTTGAGAACGCCTTGGCGCAGGGAGCGGCCGCCGCCGTAGTTGAGACGTCATGGCTTAACGAGAGGCGCCGTTCTTTGCCCCTAATCGGCGTAAGAGATACGTTAAAAGCTTATCAAGACATTGCGCGCTTTTATCGCCGCAAGATCGATCCAGCTGTGGTTGCAATAACCGGCAGTGTAGGCAAGACAACGGCAAAAGAGATGATTCATGCCGTGCTCGCGCAGCAATTTCGCGCCAAAAAGAATATAAAGTCCTACAACAATCACATCGGTGTTCCGGCGACTTTATTGCAGCTCGAAGCCGAAGATCAGATTCTGGTTGCCGAGTTGGGCACTTCCGCGTTCGGCGAGATCGAGCGTTTGAGCGAGCTCGTCGAACCGGATGTCTGCGTCCTGCTCAATATCGGTTGGGCGCATTTGGAATTTCTCGAAAGTCGTGAGGGCATTGCCCGCGCCAAAATGGAGATTTTTGCTCACGCCGCCCAGGATGCCGTTGCCGTTTATAATGCCGACGATCCGCTGCTGCGCGTTCAAAACTATCCTGCGCTGCGTCGCCTCACCTTCGGCATTGAGCAGTCTGCTGATGTGCGTGCGTGCATTTTAGAGTGCTTGCCCGACGGTCGTTACCGCTTCGCCGTCGACGAAGTACAGATGGTTCCGTCTCTCCCCGGCCGACATACGGTGTATAACGCTCTCGCCGCCGTAGCTGTCGGCCGGATTTTTCAGGTTCCGGATGCGCAGATCAAGGAGGCGATCGAGCATGTTGTCGGCGCGGAGCACCGCCTGCAGGTCATTCACGGCCGCGGCCTGACGATCATCGATGATGCCTACAACGCCAACCCGGGCAGCTGCGCCGCCGCGCTGCAGACTTGCGCGGATATGGCGGCTTCGGGTCGCCGCATTGCCGTGCTCGGAGACATGCTCGAATTGGGAAACTATGCCGAAGCGGAACATCGCAAACTGGCTGACCAAGTCGTTCAGCTTCACCTGGACGCGCTGTTTTTGACGGGCGAACTGACGCGGTTTACGTATGCGCGCGCTAAAGAGTTGGGTTACACGTCGGTTTTTCATTTCCCTACCCGAGAGGAACTTGGCGATTCCTTGAAAGCTTTTCTCCGCGATGGAGATGTGGTCTTGATCAAGGGCTCGCGGGCGATGGGGATGGAAAAAATCATCGAAAACCTTTTGGCAGGAGAGCCGCCATGCTCTACTATTGGCTGACCCCTTACAGCAGTACTTGGATCGGCTTTAATCTGTTTCGTTACATCACCTTCCGCAGTGCTTCGGCGGCGGTGTTGGCGCTCCTTATAAGCCTGTTCGTGGGTCCAATAATCATCCGCCGGCTGAAGGCGAAACAGATCGGCGAGGAAATTCGGCCGGAGGGACCGGCATCTCATCTCAGCAAAAAAGGCACTCCGTCGATGGGCGGCATGATTATCTTGATCAGCGTCATTGTGCCCACCCTTTTGTTCGCTCGCATCGATTTTACCAACGTCTTTCTCGTCCTGATCGTCACGACGGCTCTCGGCATCGTCGGTTTTGTCGATGACTGGCTCAAGATCGTCAAAAAGTATCCCAAAGGGCTGGTCGGCCGTTACAAGCTAGCCGCGCAAATTACGCTCGGTGTCATTGTCGGCGCGGTGGTTTACTTTTTTCCCGAAATCCCTGCAGCGCGCAGCTCCACCACTTTGCCGTTCTTGAAAAACGCGCAGCTCGATTTCGGCATTTTTTATATTCCCATCATCGCTTTCATCATTACCGGTGCGTCCAATTCTTCCAACTTGACCGACGGCCTGGACGGCCTGCTAACCGGACTGACGGCTATCGCGGCCGCCGCTTTCGGTCTCATCGCTTACGTCACCGGTCATGTGGTCTTTTCCAGATATTTGAACATCATCTATATCCCAAGCGCCGGCGAGCTGGCCGTTTTCTGTGCCGCGCTGTTCGGCGCTTCGCTCGGCTATCTTTGGTTCAACGCTTATCCGGCGCAGGTTTTTATGGGCGATACGGGCAGTCTGGCTCTTGGAGGCGCGATCGGCGTGGTGGCCGTCATGCTAAAAAAAGAACTGCTGCTGATTCTCATCTGCGGCATTTGGGTAATCGAGAGCCTTTCGGTCATCATTCAGGTTGCTTATTTCAAGCGAACCGGCAAGCGCGTCTTTCGCATGGCGCCGATTCATCACCACTTTGAATTGATGGGCTGGCCGGAACCCAAAGTGGTGGTTCGGTTCTGGATCATCGGCATTCTGTTGGCTCTGTTGACATTGACGACCTTTAAAATTCGGTGAGATATGCGGCCTTTTTCGTCGGCAAATTGGCTCAGGGTTGACCCGCTTCTGCTGTTCAGCGTGCTTTTTCTCGTAGTGATCGGTATTTCCGCGGTCTATTCGGCCAGCTCCTACCGCGCCGATACGATGGTCCAGCGTCGGCTTTTACGCGAGGCCCAAAAAGCGCAGGAGGAGGGTGATCAGGAACGCGCCGAAAAGCTTTTGCGACAAGCCAAATCGGTCGACGGCAGCGGCTATTACATCCGCAAGCAGGTCGGAAAATTGCTGATCGGCCTCCTGCTCATGGCCGTGGTCGTTGCCGTTCCTTATGAGCGGCTTCTGGCCTGGTCGCCGATTTTCCTGCTGATCTCGATCGCCTTGCTGATCCTGCTTCTCCTGCCTCTGCCGTTCGTCGTCCGCCGTGACGCCGCCGCCAGATGGCTCAACTTTTTCGGTTTTACCTTTCAGCCGTCCGACTTTGCCCGCTATGCGCTGATTCTTTTCCTGGCCAGAATTCTTTATGATGCGCGCGAGTTTCTGAACAACTGGAAAGTCTATTTGACGATTCTCGGCGTCATTTTCATTGTCGTCGGTTTGGTGGCGGTGGAGAAGGATCTTGGCACCGCCGCCATGATCACCGTAATCGCCTTTACCATGCTGTTCTTTGCCGGAGTTCGGATCGGGTTTCTCTTTTTAACCGGCATGTCCTTTTTTGCCATTGCTTTGATCTATCTGCAGATCAATCCCTACATGCTCGATCGCATGATCAAGTTTTTGGCTCCGCTGTTCGGCGTCGGCCGTCACGCTTTTCAAATCGAACAATCGCTGATCAGTTTCGCCCTCGGCGGACCGCTCGGAGTGGGCATCGGCAGCAGCGTGCAAAAGTACGATTTTCTCCCCGAGGCGCATAAGGATATGATCTTTTCGATCATCGGCGAAGAGATGGGATTCATCGGCGCGGTTTGGCTGTTGGTGCTATTTGCCGTCGTCATCTATCGCGGCATTCACATCGCGGTGACGGCGCCTTCCGGTTACGGAAGACTGCTGGCGGGCGGCATCACGGCCTGCATCGCCGTCTATGCCTTCATCAACGCGGCAGTGGCTTTGGCGCTGCTGCCGACCACCGGCGTGCCCATGCCCTTTATCAGTTACGGCGGATCGGCTCTTATCTCGCACCTCATGGGCGTCGGCATCCTGCTCAACCTTTCGACACGGTCTACGCCGAGCGCTCTCTATGAGGATGAAGCCACTCTGTCCCGACGTGTGAGAACGATGACTTTTTCCGGCGGCTCACGGGTACGAAGTGCGAGGAGGTCGCCCTCGATTGTTTTTCGCGGTTAGTTGTTAAGACGACAGGTGATGGTTCAAAAAAACAAAAAGGCTTTTGTTTTTACAGGCGGCGGCACCGGAGGCCATCTTTATCCGGCTCTGGCTTTGGCGCAGGAAGTCAAGCGACGCATGCCGGCGGCCGAGATTCATTTTATCGGCTCGCGTCGCGGCCTCGAAGCGCGCGTCGTGCCGACCATGGGCTTTGCGCTGCACCTTATTCCGGTTCGCGGTTTTCAAAGGAGATTGAGCATCGCCAATTTGGCCGTTCCATGGCTTTTGCTGCAAAGCTTGGTGCAGAGTTTTGTCCTGTTGCGGCGCATTGCGCCCGCAGCCGTCATCGGTACCGGCGGCTATGTGAGCGGACCGGTTTTGGTCGCTGCACGATTCCTCGGTCTGCCGACGCTCATTCAGGAGCAGAACAGCCTGCCCGGCGCGACGACCCGCATCTTGGCGCGAATCGTTGATCGCGTGCACATCAGCTTTGCCGAATCGGCGGCGCTGTTAAAGGCGCGCTCGGTTCGCCTCACCGGCAATCCGGTGCGCAGCTTTGACCCCCATTTGGCGCCCGAATCAGCCCGCCTGCGGCTGGGACTGGAAGCGCAGCGGCCGACGCTGCTGATTTTTGGCGGCAGTCAGGGCGCGAGGGCGCTCAATGATGCCCTGCTCGGCGCGCTGCCGCGCCTGCTGAGCGAGTCCGAAGTTCAGATCATCTGGAGCACCGGCAAAAGCGACTATCCGCGCATTCGAGCTGAGGTGCAGGATCAACCGCGCATCAACGTTTTGGAATTTATCGACGACATGGAAGCCGCCTATCGCGCCGCGGACTTGGCCGTAACCCGCAGCGGCGCTTTAACTCTGGCTGAACTCACAGTCTGCGGCGTTCCGGCAATCCTGGTGCCATACCCATTCGCCGCCGCCGGCCACCAGGAGCAAAACGCGCGCGCTTTGGAACGATTGGGAGCAGCCGTAGTCATTCTGCAGCGCGATCTAACCTCCGAGCGGCTGGCAGAAGAAGTGCTCGCCCTGCTGCGCGACCACCGGCGCCGGGAAGAAATGGCAAACGCAGCGCGGAAAGCGGCATTTCCGAACGCAACGCGCGAGATTGTCGATTCTTTGTTCGAATTGATCGCCGAGGAGCTTAAAGATGAATGAAAAACTTTATCGTATCGGCCTGCATGCGGTGATCATAACTTCATTGATCCTTTTGGCTCTGTTGCTCAATCTTAGGATCATGAACGCCCAGGCTACCCAGGCCGAGCCCGATGTGCCGGATCGTTCGCAGCTCCAAGATAAACCCGCAACTGCACGACCGTCAGAAGAACAGGCGGAGGGTTGGGTCGACAAGATTGCCGAAAGGTTGCCGGCTCTTTGGGGCAAGCGACCTATCGCATTGATCGCGCTTCCGGAGCTTTTTGCCGTCGATGCAGCAGGCCGCGTGCTCGGCCCTGCCGATTCGTTGGGCCTTTACGATTTGCCGCTGCTCACCATTCGGCAAGACATGATCGATTGGCAACGAAAAGCGCTGGTCGATGAAACAGCACTCGAGGCTCTTAAACTGCTGCGTCTCATCAACGATCGGGAGGAACTGGCGCCGTTGGTCAGCGGTCTAAAAGTTCAGCGCGATCAGGTTATTGCCTTTATTAATTTAGGAAAAACTTTGCCGGTTGTGTTCGGCTCCGGCAATTGGGAACAAAAAGTCGAAAATTTGGTGGAATATTATCGTCAACTGGGTGCGGACAATCTCACGCGGCAGGCGCAATCTCTTGATCTGCGCGTGGAGGGACGCATTGTTGTCAAACGAAACGGCTGAAAGCCGCAAACAAGCGGGGCAATTATGCAGGAAGCAGAAATCATTACCGGCGTCGACATCGGCACGACCAAGATCGGCTGCTACATTGCCGAGGTAACCGAGGATGAGGTGCGGATCATTGGTGTGGGCACGACTCAGTCTGAGGGCTTAAAATACGGCGTCGTCGTCGATGTCGACAAGACCGTGCGGTCGATTCAGACCGCGGTAAAGAAAGCGGAAGACATGGCCGATGTGGATGTGGACGCCGTCTTTGTCGGCATTGCCGGCGATCACATCCGCAGCATCAACGGTCGCGGCGTGGTGGCCATCTCCGGCGAAGACGGCGAAGTGACGCCGGATGACGTACGCCGCGTTATCGATGCGGCCAAGGCAGTGGCACTGCCGATCGACCGCGAGATCATCCACATTCTGCCGCAGGAGTTCATGGTCGATGACATGAAGGGCATCCGCGATCCGGTCGGCATGAAGGGGGTTCGACTCGAGGCTGAGGTGCACATCGTCACCGGCGCCATTGCGTCGGCGCAGAACCTGCACCGCTGCATTGAAAAGGCCGGCTATCGTGTTGCCGACATCGTTTTGGAGCCGCTGGCTTCCAGCTACTCGGTGCTCAATGAGGATCAAAAAGAGCTCGGCTGCATTCTAATCGACATCGGCGGCGGCACGAGCGACATCGCATTGTTCTATGAAGGCTGTATTCGCCACACCGCAGTGGTGGCGCTGGGCGGCCGCAACGTGACCAACGACCTGGCGATCGTTCTGCGCACCCCCATCGACGCCGCCGAGCAGCTCAAGATCGAGCATGGTTCGGTGCTGCCGAACAAAAAAGATCATGACGAGTTTATCACCGTCAAGGATGTCAATCGCATTTCGGACCGCAAGATCGCCAAGAGCCTGCTGGTCGACATCATTCAGCCGCGCATGACTGAAATCCTGACGCTCTGTTACGAAGAAGTGCGCAAGTCGGATTATATCAATTTGATGACCACCGGCCTGGTGTTGACCGGCGGCGGGTCGCTGTTGCCCGGCACCTTGGAGCTGGCCGAAGAGATTTTCAACATGCCGGTCAAGCTCGGCATCCCCAGCGGATTCACCGGCATGGTGGGCGAGGCGCAGAATCCGCAGTCGGCCACCGGCGTCGGTCTGATCCTTTACGGCAAAAAGCATCTAAACGAAGTCAGCGGCCATTTGAGCCGCGGCGACAGCGGCGCATTCGATACCATCAAAAAACGTTTTCGCCGCTGGTTCAGCACCTTGAATACGCTTTGATGCTTGCAATAAGGAGTTTGAAAACAAGCGCCCGGTGCAGCCGGATTTGCTGCGTCAGACAACCGGGCTGAGAAAAGGAGTGAGCCATGGTATTATCCATTGATTTTGCCGAAACCTCGAAGCAGCGCGCCAAGCTCAAAGTCGTCGGCGTCGGCGGGGCCGGCGGCAATGCCATCAACCGAATGATCGACGAAGGACTGACGGGAGTAGAGTTTATTGCCATCAACACCGATGAGCAGGCGCTGGAGAATTGCCTGGCGCCGATCAAAGTGCAGATCGGCACTAAGACCACCCAGGCGTTGGGCGCCGGCGCGGATCCGGATAAAGGCCGTCGCGCCGCCGAAGAAGACCGCTCGGCGATTCAAGACGTTTTGGCGGATGCCAACATGGTGTTCATCACCGCGGGAATGGGCGGCGGCACCGGAACGGGAGCATCGCCCATCGTCGCCGAGGTCGCGAAAGATGTCGGGGCACTGGCGGTCGGCATTGTCACCACGCCCTTTCATTTCGAGGGTCCTAAGCGCATGGAACGCGCCGAAAAGGGCATCGAAGAGCTCAAGCGCTGCGTCGATACCCTGATTGCCATTCCCAATCAGCGGCTTCTGCAGATTGTGCCGAAGGAGACACCGTTAAATCAAGGTTTCCGCTATGCCGATGAGATCCTCTTCAGCGCCACCAAAGGCATTTCGGATCTCATCACCATCCCCGGCTTGATTAATCTCGATTTTGCCGATATTTGCACGGTAATGTCCGAAGCCGGCGATTCGTTAATGGGCACTTCCGCCGTCACCGGCGAGAATCGCGCCCGCAGAGCCGCCGAATTGGCCATTCGCAGCCCGCTGTTGGAAAACGTCTCCATCAGCGGCGCCCGCGGCCTGCTCGTCAACATTACCGGCGGCCCGGATATGACCCTGCACGATGTCAGCGAAGCGGCAAGCATCATTCAGGAAGAGGCCGGACCGAACGCCAACCTGATTTTGGGCGCCGTGATCGACAACTCGCTCAAGAACGAGATGCGCATTACCGTCATTGCCACCGGACTTTCGGCGCCGCCCAAACGACATCATCATCCTGGACTGCATTTGCCCAAGCTGGATGAAATTCCGATTCGAGGCGCCGATCCGCGAGAAATCCCGGCCGTCATCCGTATGGGCGAAAAGTCTCTGCCGTCGAGTTTACGTCGATCCTACGGCCTGCAGCCTGACGACAGCCGCTATCGATCTCTTGATGAATCGGAAGACCGCAAGGATGCCTCAGACGGTTCGGGCAATCGCCGAGTTTTGAATGATGAAGAGATTATCGATTCGCTCGACAAACTCGAGCGCCGTCCGTTGCTCGGCAGCGAACTCGATGAAAAAATTCAAGAAAATTATGAAATACCAACGGTTAGAAGACGTCGCTGGAATACTTTGAATTGAACGGATAAAAAGGGAGCGCAATGACGGCCGTCGCTTAAGGGCCGTCATTGACGAAATTCGGCGGGAATTAAAGAGCCTTAACGACCTTACCGGCGCGCAGGCATTTAGTGCAGACATAGGCATATCGAGTGCCTGAGCCGACGACAATGCGCAACTTTTTCAAATTGGGGAGCCAGCGCGTTTTGGTCAAATTATGGGCATGGCTTACCAAATGTCCTACTTGAGGGCCTTTGCCGCATATATCGCATCGTTTAGCCATTATCCGTCTCCTTGAAAATTTTACAAGCCTTTAAATTTAGCTTTTTTTTAATAAAGAATCAAGGAATAAAAATAGTTTTTTCAAACTCTCATTCCGAATTTAAAATCAACTGCCTGCCCCTGCTTTCGGCAAAGCAAAAAAATTCGCAAATCCGTAGGCCGACATTCATGTCGGCTTTTTGCAACAAAAAACTTTAAAATCAGCTGTAAACGATAAGATAAACCAATGGTTATATAGCAAAAATAAATCGGCAAGTCTCTTTAACATTCATGTTATCTTTTAAAAATGGCATGGTTTCAATCGCTAAAACAATCGTTTGCTTTTTACAGAACCTGCGGGCAGTCCGATGCTCGTTTAAAAAAAGTTAATGCTTGCAATTGGCCGACAATTTGATATATTCAAAGATGGAAATCAAAGACAGATCCGCTTTGTTATGTGAATATTTTAGCTTTCCGCAAAATTGTTGTTTTATTCATATTAAATCTTGAAAAATTTTAAGCACTCTTTCCGGGCTAGAGCGCGGTAAAGCCGGTAGGCAAGGCCGAGGGAAATAAGATAAAATCCAGATTGTTTTAATACCCAGTCGCTAAATGGAGTGACATGGCGGAGCTGTGTTAAAATAAAAAAGCGTAACAGATAAGCTCAATAATCGAGATATAAAAATGAAATTCTATGCTTTCTATACTTCTCGAATGCTCCTTTCAGGTATTATCCTGCTCGCCCTTTTTTCTGCCGGTCAAACGCAAGAACGGGTGATAAAGCCCGGAGATATGTTGAACATTGTCGTCTACGGCCACAATGAGCTTTCGCGCCAAGTAACCGTCGGCCCTAATGGATCGATCGATTATCCCTTTATGCAAAACATCCCGGTCGACGGCATGACTTTGGAAGAGCTTCGCCGCTTTCTATCTGCTCAGCTTGCCCGTTATGTCGAAGGTCAACCCATTATTACCATCAGTTTTACAGCGAGCCAATTGGTGACGATCAGCGTGCTTGGTTATGTCAAAAAACCCGGCACGATTCAGCTGCCGCTGAGCGGCACATTGCAGGAAGCCATCGCCCTAGCCGGCGGACCAATGGAAGGCGCCAAAATGGATCAAGTGACCGTCATCCGCAATGAGAACGGTGAAGTCAAACGGCGAAACTATAACCTTGTCTTTTTGAATTTGCTCGGAGACATGCGCCAAAATCCGGTCATGCAGCAGGGCGACGTCGTTTTGGTGACCGGCAATCCGATCTTTAGCGGCGTCAAAGTTCTGGGCGAGGTCAACGATCCGGGTATTCATGAGGCTGTTTATGGCGCTACCGTAATGGATATGATTTTTAAGGCCGGCGGATTAAAACCCAAGGCCGACTTGCGAAATATTCGTTATATTTCTCCCTCAGAAAAAACGTCTAGGGAAGTTAAGATCGATTTGGAACAGTACTATAGCGACCCTTATCACTATTCTTTGCCTACGGTCAGCGCCGGCGATTTAATCATTGTGCCGACTAAAAAGGAAACGTTGCAGACGATCCGCAGCGTTTTGCAGGTGGCTGCAAATCTTTCTTCATTGGCTTCCATGTTTTACTATATTACGTTGATCAATCGTTATCGAAAATAGCTTGGGGGATGTGCAATGAATCATGCACAAACCGAAATAGAAAGCAAAGAGTGGGGGCTTGAGGATTATCTGGATCTGGCGCTTCGCCGGAAATGGATTATCCTCAGTGTGTTTGTTGCCGTCATGGCGGTCACGATCTGGTACGTCGTCACACGGCCGGATATATATTCCGCTTCCACAACGTTTTCTGTTGACGAACAGACGCAATTTTCCGGCGTCAACAGCAATGCGCGCATGATGCCGTACATGTATCGTTTCGGCCCGGGAAAGCCGCTCGAATACTATAATGCCCTCATCAGCAGTCAGCCGTTTCGCGATAAGGTTATTCAAGCGGCGTTGAACGATACGGTTTTGACTACCTTTCCGGATTTGACGACCGAAAAAATACTGGAGGTTCTCGGCACCCTCAACATCAGCAAGGACGACGAGGCTTCAACGCTGATCTATATGCACTTAAAAGCGCGTGACCCCGTGCTGGTTTATCGGCTTGCGGTTATCTGCGCGGCTGCATTCAAAGACCGTGCACGCGAAGTGGAATTGGAACAGGCCCAGAATGTGGTCAACTATGTTTCCAGCCAGGTCAAGCAGGCCGAAATGAAGCTCGAAGAAGCCGAACAGGAGCTGCAGGCGTTCAAGGCTGCCACCAAATTCACGATTGCCCCCGATGCCAATAACAGCATATTGGAGCGCCTCAACGAACTGGAAAACAAGATTACTGAAATCGAGACCAAGCGCAAGTTGGCGGAAGCGAATTTGCAGACTTATAACATGCGCTTAAAGCAGTTCGAAGGCTTTTCGACGCCGAGTCTGATGGAAATCGAATCGGCAGAAATGCTGCGCCTGCGCCGAGAGCTGGACGATCTTGAAAAACAAAAGCACTCCTTGATTGAAAACGGTCAATGGCTTGGCGCGAAGGCTCGTGAAGTAGAAGCGGCCATCGAGTCCAAAAAGGAAGAGATCCGTAAAGCTGCTCTTACGGCGCAAAAAGGCGAGGGCCGGGCTGTATTCGGCGCCGACAACAACGAATTCAATCTGCTGCGTGAACGCAAGATCGCCGAAGAGCTCAACGTCTATTCGCTCAAGAATGAAGAGCAGTTTTATCGTCAGTTGCGCGATCAATTTGTGCGCCAAAATCCCAATTTATTGGAAAACGCCATTACCCTTGCCAAACTGCAGCGCAGCAAGCAGGTATCGGAAAATCTGCTCAACTTTCTTATTCAACAGGGTGAGGAAGCGCGTATTCGGGCTCAAACCGGCACCGGTGGGCTGTTAATTGTCTCCCCGGCAGCACTGCCTATGCGGCCTCTGCCCAAAAACAGCACCCGCAATCTGGCAGTGGGATTTATTTTAGGCTTGGGCCTGGGTTTCGGGTTGGCTTTTGTGCTCGACTTTCTCGATCAGAGTGTCCGCACAAGCGACGACCTTGTACGTCTCTGCGGCCTGCCGGCCCTCGGTACGATTCCATCTCTGGACGAGGCGCCGGTACGCAAGGATGCGGCAAAGCCCGTGGTTTCTTCTATGGTCGACGGTAAACGCAACGGCTCACCGACCCGCAGCTATCGTCTTTTATCGACCATCGATTCCAAAAATCCGCTTGTCGAAGCCTATCGAAATCTGCGCACTGACCTCCAGTTTATCAACGTCGATGATCCCATACGTCTTCTCATGCTGACCAGTGCGACGCCAAGCGAAGGCAAGACCCACACGGCTGCTAATTTGGCCATCTCCTATGCGGAATTGGGCGACGATGTGCTGATTGTTGACTGCGACCTGCGCAAGTCCAAGCTCCACCAGATCTTTGAAGTCCCCCGCACCCCGGGAGTCACCGACTTTTTAGCGCGCGATATCCCCTTGGAATCCGTCATCAAAAAGACCGGTCTTTCCAACCTTTATGTGATTCCTGCCGGTACTGTGCCGCCCAATCCGGCGGAAATGCTCGGCAGTTTAAAAATGGAGCATCTGATTCAGGAAGTCGGTAAACGATTCAAGCTGGTTATCTTTGATACGCCGCCGCTGATGGCGGTCAGCGATCCGAAAATACTTGCACCCAAAATGCAGGGTGTACTGCTGGTCGTACGTGCAGGCAAGACCAACTTTCATCTTGTTCGAGATGCCAAAGACCGATTAGAAAAGGTGGATGCCCGCGTTGTCGGCGCCGTGCTTAACGCCGTACAGGCCAAACGCGGCCTGAACTCTTATCGTTACTATCAATACAGCTATTATTACGACTATTACTATGCCGACAGCGGCGAAAAAAGCAAGCGAGAAAAGGCCTCCCGCCGCCAGGCACCTTCGGAAAAGCGCATATAACACTCCTTGGTATCGAGCCATTAGGGGAAATTCTCGCCGTTCCGCTTCTATTCTCAATGGAATGGTTGTGTTTTGTTGAGCTGCGAGAATAGATAATCCTGTTGTCCTTTATTTTTCACGCCAAAAATAAGGAAATCGGATGACTGTTTCGGGCCATCGCTTCGCCCTGATAGGCGCGGCAGGCTATATTGCACCCCGCCATATGCAGGCGATCAAAGAGACGGGTAATCTTTTGATCTGTGCCCTCGATCCGGCCGACTCGGTCGGTATATTGGATCGCTATTTTGAGGAAGTGGATTTTTTCACCGATTTCGAGCGCTTTGACCGTTATGTCGGCCTGCTGCGGCGTCGGCATCCGGAAAAGGCGATCGATTACGTCAGTATCTGTTCGCCCAATCATCTGCACGACGCTCATATCCGCTTTGCCCTGCGCAACCATGCCGATGCAATCTGCGAAAAACCGTTGGTGCTCAATCCCTGGAATCTCGATGCCTTGGCCGAAGACGAGCAAGAAACCGGACAGCGTGTATTCACCGTGCTGCAGCTGCGCGTTCATCCGGCCATTCTGACCCTAAAAAGGGAGCTCGAGAGCGAAACGGGAAATCAGAAACATCTTATTGACCTCTCTTACATTACGCGGCGGGGCAACTGGTATCATTATTCCTGGAAAGGCGACCTGCAAAAATCCGGCGGCGTCGCTACCAATATCGGCATTCACTTTTTCGATATGCTGCTCTGGTTGTTCGGCTCCGTACAGGAGTACGAAGTGCACTGCGCTGATGCGCGTCGAGCTGCCGGTTATCTGGAATTGGACCGTGCGCAAGTGCGATGGTTTCTTTCGATTGATAAGGCCGATTTGCCGGAAGCGACGGTGCGCGAAAATAAATCGACTTTTCGTTCCATCACCATCGACGGCCGATCATTTGAATTCAGCGACGGTTTTACCGATCTTCACACCGAGGTCTATCGCAATATTTTGGCGGGTAAAGGGTACGGCATCGAGGACGCCCGTCCGTCGATCGAACTGGCTTACCGGATTCGTCATGCCAAACCCGTTTGCCGCGATAAGGGCCGCGTCCATCCGGACGCGTTAACATATTGTTCTGAAACAATATAAATGCAGTAGTTTGTATCCGCGCAACCTTTGATCCGAATTATTGAAAAAAAGCTGTCTCAGAATGAGCTGTTAGAGCTTTGTCGGGTACATTTCGACACGATGGTCAAATTTGTGATCGATATTCAGCGTTGGAAAATGGCCGTCGGCGGCGAACTGGATGCAGATGGTGAAGCTTTGCTTTTGGCCGACGGATCGGAACATAAAGATCTATGGGGCGGTAATTTTTATCCCTGGGCTGAGCCGGACAAGCGCATCGAATGGACCAGTTTTGTCAACGTTCGTCCGATGGACGATCATCCTTTTATGGAAATTCAAAATGAGCAAGTCAGAAGCAAGGCGGCGGAATGGGTTGAACGATTGCTGCTCGCTTCGAACGAATTCATGGAGATTCAAAGCTGATGCCCATATGGCATAAAAGCCTTCGTGAGCGGTTCGACCGTTTGCCGCCCCATCAACAAATTCTCCTGGTTGCGAATGAATTGAACCGCACTCAAAATTTGTTGACGCAACCGCTAGAATATCGGAATGCCCTGGAGCGCGCCCTCGAGCTGATGGACTTTATGGCTGCCGATCGCCGTTGGATCGGCAAGCTGCGCGAATTGCGGCGGGCGCGTGAAGTGACGGCTATGTACTATGCTGCCGATCGGCCGCAACCGACCGCCGTGTTGATGCGATGTTTTATTCAGCTCGACTCCTCCGCCTGGCGGTATCTGCACGGGCTGCCGAAAAAGGATCGCTAACTTTATTTGCCACAGAGGCACGGAGAACACGGAGAAAAATTATCCATTTTGAACATAAAATTTTTTGGGGGTTGGAGTAAAAAGATCTAGTTTCTCCGAGCCCTCCGTGCCTCCGTGGCTTTTGAGTAAAAGTTATAGCCGCAGAGACACGAAGAATACGGAGGAAAATTATACATTTTGAACATAAATTTTTCGGGTTGGATTAGAAAGATCGATTATTTTCTCCGTGCCCTCCGTGCCTCCGTGGCAGCTTTTTAGAGTAAACTTGGCAACCTCGAGAGCAATATTCAAGATTCCTGAGCTTCGACCTTCGACTTTAAACCTTAGACTTTTGACCTTCAACCTTTGACTTTATGACTCCAACCCTCTTCCTCGTCACCGGCGGCGGCGGTTTCATTGGTTCCAATATCGTAGAGGAACTGCTCCGTTTGGGTCACCGCGTACGGGTACTGGACAACTTTAGCACCGGCCGGCGCGAAAATCTGACGCCGTTTCTAAACGACATCGAACTGTTCGAGGGCGACATCCGCAGCTACCATACGGTGCATCAGGCCGTCAAAGGCGTCGATATTATTCTGCATCAGGCGGCGCTGCCTTCGGTTCCGCGCTCGATCCATGACCCCATCACCAGCAACGACGTCAACGTCGGCGGCACGCTGAATCTTCTCGAGGCTGCAAAGGATCACGGTGTGCGCCGCGTTGTCTTTGCCTCATCGTCTTCTATTTACGGCGATACGCCCGAATTACCAAAACATGAAGGCATGACGCCCAAGCCGCTGTCGCCTTATGCGGTTTCCAAATTGACAGGAGAGCACTATTGCCGCGTCTTTTCTCAGGTTTACGGTTTGGAAACCATTTCCCTGCGCTATTTCAATGTCTTCGGACCGCGGCAGAATCCTTTTTCGCAATATGCGGCTGTGATTCCAAAATTTATCCATGCAATGCTGCGCGGCGAACGGCCGGTGATCTATGGCGACGGCGAGCAGAGCCGGGATTTCACCTACGTCGCCAATGTGGTACAGGCCAATTTAGCAGCGGCAACAATGCCGTGGCAGGAGCCTCTGGTGATGAACTGCGCCGCTCACGGACGCATCACTTTGAATGAATTGGTCCGGGCGCTGCAAAAGTTGCTAAACAACAAAATAGAACCGATCTACCAGGATTCCCGCCCCGGCGATATTCGCCACTCGTTTGCCGACATTTCGCTGGCCAAGGAAAAGCTCGGATACACGCCGACTATCGATTTCTACGAAGGCCTGCGCCGCACCATCGCCGCGTTCCTTGAAAAACCGGTCAATGTCAAGTCTATCTGAACTACTGCATGTCATCATTACCTTTTGACCTTCGACTTTTGACGTTCGACATTGAATCATTATGAGGGCTCTAATCTGTTCTGAAATGTACAAACTGGGCCACAGAGACACAGAGATCACGGAGAAGGGTTTATATTTTACCGTTTTTGAATACCACTGCCAATAAGGTCAAAACAAAAAAGTCAATTGTTCTCCGTGCCCTCTGTACCTCCGTGGCAAAAAAAGCTGAAACTTTAGCCACAGAGACACGGAGAACACGGAGGAATATCCATTTTTAGAGGCCAGCACTTTTTAGCATGAAAAATAATTTAATTCTCTCTCTCCGTGCCCTCTGTGCCTCCGTGGCAAATAAAATCCATAAGACATTAAACGTTATACTTTTGACTTTCGACCCTATCCCATGAAAAAAACCGCCCTCATCACCGGCATAACCGGACAAGACGGCTCTTATTTGGCTGAACTGCTGCTCGCCAAAGGTTACGAGGTGCACGGCATCATCCGCCGCTCGAGCACCTTTAACACGTCGCGCATCGATCACCTGTATCAGGATCCGCACATAAACGGCGTTAACCTGTTTCTGCATTATGGCGATCTGGCGGACTCGACAAACCTTATCAAGCTGCTCTATCGCCTGCAGCCGGACGAGATCTATCATCTCGGCGCGCAGAGCCACGTGCGGGTCAGCTTTGATATTCCCGAATACACCGGCGAAATCACCGCCCTCAGCACCTGCCGCATCCTGGAGGCGATCCGTGAAACCGGCATCCCCTGCAAATTTTATCAGGCTTCCAGTTCCGAAATGTTCGGCAAGGTACAGGAAGTGCCGCAAAAAGAGACCACGCCGTTCTATCCGCGCAGTCCCTATGCCGCCGCCAAAGTCTATGCCTACTGGATGACCGTCAACTATCGCGAAGCCTACGGCATCTTTGCCTGCAACGGCATCCTGTTTAACCACGAATCGCCGCGCCGCGGCGAGACCTTCGTCACCCGAAAAATCACCCGCGCTGTAGCGCGCATCGAAGCAGGACTCGACCGCTTCCTTTATCTCGGCAATCTCGACGCCAAACGCGACTGGGGCTATGCACCCGAATACGTCGAGGCGATGTGGCGCATGCTGCAGCAGGACCAAGCCGACGATTACGTCATTGCCACCGGCGAAACCCACAGCGTGCGCGAGTTCCTCGAAGTGGCCTTTGGCTATGCCGGACTCGACTGGCAGGAGTACGTGCGCTTCGATGAGCGCTACCTGCGGCCGACCGAGGTGGATCTGCTCATCGGCGACGCCTCCAAGGCCAAAGTCAAGCTCGGCTGGGAGCCTAAGACGCGCATGCAGGATTTGGTCAAGATCATGGTCGACGCCGACCGCGTTATCCTGCAGAGACAACTGCGGGGAGACGGCGGCGGTTTATATAGAGGCTTCTAAGCTCCTTGCCACGGAGGCACAGAGGGCACGGAGAGATTGATTGACTATTTTTTTTATTTCAACCAAAAAACAATAAGCTATAAAGGGGATAATTCTTCTCAGTGTTCTCCATGTCTCTGTGGCTAAAGTTTTAGATCTTTTTACCACGTAGGCACGGAGGGCACGGAGAGAGAAAAGCATTGATGTTTTTTTTTAATCTAAAATTAGTTAGTTTCTAAAAATGAAAATTCCTCCGTGATCTCCGTGTCTCTGTGGCAAATTTATTGTTCTTTTTACCAAG
>JAPDQV010000044.1 GCA_034505495.1 candidate division KSB1 bacterium
CGTTCGGGCAGATGATTTCGATATACTCATCATTGCCCAACGGAGAAGCCGCAGAGAGCTGTTCTACGGCCTGCACCAGGCGGAATAGATCGCGATGCGTATGGGCATAGACATAGGGGTTGGAGGAATCGGTGTCATATTGTCGATTCTGCTGAACGGCCTGCAGGCCGAGATGTAGAAGGGAAGAGGAAAAGAGAACCGCAAACGCGAGTTTCTGTCTTCCCATCAATCGGCTAAGAAGCGCATCGATGCCGATGGCAGCCAAAAGAATCCAGCCGTGCAGAAAGCCGAGCATGCTCCAGGGCGTCTTGTAGGGGATAAGCGAATAGATCGCCGTTAGCACCAATGTATAAAGACAGAGAAAAAGGTTAAAATTTTTCGATTCCCCAGGCTCTGTTTTCCAGGCAACGGTGCAGCCGACCAGACCGAGAACGATAATTGCCGCCTCGGTCCAAAGCGGTTTGCCGGGAGTATGATTCCACAGCAGCCATTTTAGATAGGTATACCATGGATAAACGTGCGCCGAGCCGTGACCGGCGCCGCGGGAAAAATAGACGGCATAAGTCATCACGGAATCAAAGATGCCGTGCGGATTTTTTCCGAATGAGGAAAAGAACAGCCCCGAAACCAGTAAAGCCGCCGTAAGCGCAACAAGGATAGCTTTGACCTCGAGCTTGGCACACGAAAATTTTGTCTTCTTTCCGACCGCCAGGAAGGCTACGGCCACGGCTGCAGCCGCCCAAGAGAGGATGCAGGTCTCTTTAGAAGCGTGCATGAGTCCCATGGAAAGCCCCAACGCTGCTCCCCAAAGTATTCCTCCTTGGGTGAGAAATTTCCAGAGCGCCAGGAGAAAGCAGGCGGTGAAAAAGACCAGGAGCATTTCCATGATGTAATAGCGGCTGTAAAAGACCATCGCCGGCGATACGGCGGTCAACAGCGCTGCCCAAAAAGCGGCGCCTTTGGGCAAGAGTCGGCGAAAAGCCAAGGGGATCGCCGTCAAGGCGAGGCCGAAGAAAAGCGGCACGATGCGAAGCGTGACCTCATCGAGTTCTGCGAAAGTCGATTGCCGCCGCAAGGCAGCCGGAATGAGCGTAAAATAGACGAGCGCCGGTCCGTGGTATTCGTGGGGATCGTAGCGATAGTCGCCTTTTTCCAGAAGCAGACCGAATTTGACGGCATGCACGGCCTCGTCGGTGTGCAGAGGCCGCTGCGCCAGGTGCGGCAGACGAAGGCCGGCAGCGGCGAGTAGGACGCAAACAAAAAGCGCCGCTCGGAGGCGGCGCAATGTAATGAAATTCAAAGACATGACTAGCACATCTCGGGCACTTATTTTGCCGGTTTGCCGTAGACCTCGAGCTCGATCCAATGATTGAGATCGTTGCTGGTGTTGCCGGCCGTATAAGCGCGCACATAACGGCCGATCGTTCCTTTGCAGTCGACCAGCTTGCCTTCATTGGTTTCGACATAATGCCAATCTTCACCCTTGCCGAAACCCAAAGAATTGTCGATGTCGTTGTTAAAGACGGTCACGACGTTCTTGGTGAAATCCGGATCGTCGGCAATCTGCACGACTACGTCATAATAGACGCGGGGCTGCTTGTGATAGTGCCACATTACGATCGCATAGATAGCGTGGCGCGCGCCCAAATCGACCTGCACCCATTGCTTAAAGGGTCCGAGCTCGACATAGGAGCCGTCGGCAGCCTCTTTGTCGCCGTCGGTGATCATTGACAGCTCGCCGATCACCGGCAGATCATCGGAAGAAGTGACCGGCTTGCCGAGAGCGACGTTCTTGGTGCCTTCCGGCGCGAGAAACGGCGGACGCGGTTTACCGGTGGGCTTTTCCAGCCTTTCCACTTTCATGGGTGTAGGCGTGCCGACGAACATCGGTTTGGGCAGCTCGATGTTTATCGGCACCAGCTTTTGATCCGCAGCCAAGGCGGCCGCCTGCGGCATCAACGGAATCAAACCGATCAGCAAAGCAGCAATACAAAACAGGGACGTAAATTTCATCTGCACGATCTCCTTACAAAAATTATTTGATTATAAAATAGCAAATTTTTCGCAATTTTACAATCTAAATGCCGACTGTTGAACCTTTTTCGTTTTATTTGGTTCCTTGGCGCAAAGCCTCTCAGCATGACTGCCAAGGCGCGCGCCGAAAACGGCTTTCCGCCTTTAAAGTCGATCAGGAATGGTTGTTACTGCAACAGATATTCGACGGCGCGCTTGATCCGTTCGTCCTGCGTATTTTCGCCGATTTTGCGAATGACGGCTTTGCGGGCTTCGGTTTTCTGTTCGCCGAGATGGCCGGCATTTTCGAGCACCGCCAATTCCGCTTCGGCCCTCAGCTGAGGATCGTCGAGATACTGCGCCGCCAAGTCAAATGCTTCGACGCTGTGCACTTTGGAAAGACCCGACATTGCCATCCTCTTTTCCTGCAGGTTGGATGCCAATTCCAAGGCCGTCTGATAGAACTTGGTCGTTTCGGCGGCGCTGCGCTCCGAAGGCAGGCCGATTTGGGTGATGAAACCGCGCAGCGCCAGGATGCGCAGACTTTCGTCTTTGAGCGTCTTGGCAGCATTCAAAAGATCATCGACCGCCGCCGGCGTCGGCCATTCGCTGAGCGCTAGAATTGCGGCACGTTGTTCAGCCGCGTCCTTGCTTTTCAGCGCCGCCTGCAGAATCGGCAGACCGTCCGGATCGCCGATGCGCCCCAGCACGAGCATCAGCGAGGCTTTGGCGGCCGGGGTGCCCGCCCGCTGCAGACCCAGAATCACTGCGTCGCCCTGTTTGTCCGTCTCCGGAATCCGTCTGGCCGTCGCCGTGACGGCACGCTCCGCCTCGCGACGATCGGCTTCCGCCGAGCAGAGGATCAGAGCATCGATTAACCGCGGCAGATCGTCCGGCTTGGCGACCTGTCCCAAAGCTTTGAATGCCGCCACGCGCACCCGCACGTCCGGTCTGCGGGTCAAGCGCAGCAAAGCGGCCGAAGCGTCCATGTTGCGCTCGCCGATCGCCTCAATCAAGGTCGTCAGCACGGCGCCTTCGGCACTCTCCAGCGCGGCTATGATCTGCTCATCGGTTCCGGGAGCTTTCAGCTTGGCCAAACTCTCTTTGGCGGCGGACTTGATCGGTTCCAGAGCTTCCGCTGCCAGCTTGGCCAAAAGGGCGACATCTTCGGCAGTGCCGACGCTCGACAAAGCCGCTACTGCAGCCGTATTGACCTCGGTCATCGGATCGTCAAGCTGGGCCAAGACGGCCTCGCGCACCACAGGGTCGCCCTTGATGCGGAACGCCGTCAACACCTGTACCTTGCTCAGTGAATCGAAATGGTTCAGCTCGGCGGCCACCGCCTTCAGGTCGATCGGGCGTTTGCATTGATGCAAAAGACTCGCCGCTACGGCTTTGAGCTCGGCCGGTTCGTTCTGCAGAACCTGCAGGAGCAGAGCCGTCGGGTCATTGACGGTGCGCACCAGTCCGGTCAACGCCGCGCACCGCAATGGAACGGCCTCTTTGGGGTCAAAAAGGCGACGATAGGCAGCCTCGGCCTGCGCCGTCATTCCTGCAGCCAGGAGGTGATCGGCGGCGCGCAGGTAGGCATCGGCAACGGCTGAGCGAGCCGCCGAGGTGTTCAATGCTTTGGCCAGCAGTTCAGAAGCAGCCGGAGTGCCGATCTTGCCGAGTGCCGCCCCAGCAGCGGCAACCACCTGCGGATCTTTGCTTCTCAGCAGTTTGCCCAGCTGTTTTTCCGCACCGGCGGTTCGCCTTTCGCCGATGCTGTTGATGACGCCGATCTGAACCAAGCCCTTGGTTTTACCGACCGCCTTGAGCAGCGCTTGGTCGACGGCCTGGCCGGGAATGCGTTCCAGCGCGTATCGGGCAATGTCCGCGGTTTTGGGATCGTAAAGCATCCTGCTCAGAGTCGGTACCGAGGCCTCGGTGCCCATAATGCTCAGTTCTTTGCACAGGTACTGTTTAGCGGCAAAGGTAGTCTTGGGATCGGCCAGCACCT
The DNA here is from genome assembly GCA_034505495.1 of candidate division KSB1 bacterium. NCBI lineage: Bacteria > Pseudomonadati > Candidatus Zhuqueibacterota bacterium. The sequence continues at coordinate 4,016 of JAPDQV010000044.1, forward strand.
TCAGCATGGCGCTTTCGTAGGCGGCGAGCTTGGCCGCATCGCCGGAGGCTTGCCGCAACATGTCGGACAATTCGCTCAAAGTTTCGCGACTGTCACCGTAATTGTATGCGGCCACTTTTGACAATGTCTGTTGAAAATCAGCGCCAAGGCCGATGGTTGTCAAAAACAGTAAAATTAGAAGGTTACGCAACATTTTCATCTCCTTTTATCGTACAGTCCTAAAGTTGCCAGGGCGAACGCATGGGACGCGCCAGCAGGCGATTGATGTCCGGGTCATCGCTGGTCTCTTTGACCGGGTCCCAGCGGATCGGCTTGCGGGTCAGCATGGCAATGTTCAGCAAATGGCAGATGGTTGCCGTGCGATGGCCGATTTCGGCATGTGCAACGGGCAACCGCCGCGTTTTGACGCAGTCCAGAAAGTTACGATGATGACCGGGACTGCGCTCGGTGTGAATCTCTGCAGCGCTGATGTTCTGCCGGAGGATATCGGGATGCGACGCCTCGAGCCTGCCGCCGTGTATATGGATAAAGATCCAGCCGTCGCTGCCTACCAGCTTGAGGCCGCGATTGCCGGTACTGGTGCCGATGATCTTGACGCCGTCCGCATACGTGCATTCAAAGGCGTATTCGATGAAACAATCAAAAAGTTTGCTTTCGACCTGTTTGCCTTCGGCGCGCAGTTCTACCGGCCCGGAATCGTCACTTTCGTGGATAAACTGCGCCAAGTCGATGATATGGGCGCCGCGGTCAGTCATTTCGCCGCCGCCGGTGTCCAGGATGAATCGCCACCAAAAATGCGTGCGCTTGAGGGTATAGGGTGCCGCCGGTGCCGGCCCCAGCCAAAAGTCATAGTGAAAGCCCTTGGGTACGGGCATTTCCGGATGATCGCCGCGATCCTGCCGTAGTTCCATATGATGCGGATCGCTGTTCGGCATGTTGACGTGTATTTCCCGAAGCTTGCCGATGCGGCCGTTTTTGACCAGCTCCCAGGCAAACCGCACCGAGTCGTTGGAGCGTTCATGGCTGCCGGTCTGCAGCACGCGGCCGTACCGCTTGACCGCGTCGACGACCGCCCGCCCTTCCGCTATCGAATTGACGAGCGGCTTTTCGCAATAGATGTCCTTGCCCGCTTCGGCGGCGGCGATGGAAATAAGACCATGCCAATGATCCGGCGTGCAGATCGTCACCGCATCGATGTCGGGTCGCGCCAAAAGTTCACGATAATCGATATACTGAGCAAAGCGGTCCTCCGAAACCGTACGGCCGAGATCGGCATAGGTCTGCACCGCTTTCTCGACCGCCTGGCGAAGACCGTTGACCGCCTGAGTTTGTTGGCCGCGCACGATGCTGCCGTCGATTCCTTCGTCCACATCGCACAGGGCGACTATCTCGGTGTCCGGTTGGCTGATAAAGGCGCGCATGTTGTAGGTTCCCTGGCCGCCCAGGCCGATGCAGCCCATCACGATGCGGTCGCTCGGCGGAACATGCCCCTCGCGGCCCAAGACCGACGACGGTACGATCAACGGCGCCGCCACTGCCGCCAGACTGCCGCGCAAAAACTCTCTCCGCTTCATGAGCCTCACCTTTTGGTTGATGGTCCAAGTCGGACGCTCGGCGCATCGTCCGCCTGCAGATCGCCGAGCGCATATTGAATGCCCGCCAAAATATGCCGCAGAACCTGCGGATGCCAATAAATGTCGGCGTTGTGGCCGAGACTGGTATAAAAAACCCTGCCCTTGCCGTATGGCCGAATCCAGCTGATCGCAAAATCACGATCCGCCCACCGCTCGGGCAAAAAGCGGCGCTGGGGATTCATGTCGGTTTTATCCGTATCGATGGACAACAGCACGCGCAGCAGATCGCGCGAGTAGGGTTGACGAAATTGAAAGACCTCGTCCTGAATCGGAAAGGGGCTTTGCGGAAACATGCTCGTCAGCGGATGATTCGTCTCCTCGACGCGCAGCCAGATCGTTTCATCCGGCTTCCACGGATGCCCGCCGTCTTCATAGGCGCCTAGCATCTGACCGAAGGCGGGGAACTGCCAATATTCCGGCCACTGGACGAACGTCGCCGCCGCCGCGTGAATGCCGACAAAGCCGCCGCCGCGCGAGACAAAGTCGAGCAGGTTCATGCGCAGCGTGGGATCGTTGCAGAGTACGCCGGCCGTGTTCAAAAAGCAGATGCCGTCGAATTCGCGCAACGCTTCGGCGCGGAACATGAGGGTGTCGTTGCTGAAAACGACCTGAAAAGCGCCGGTGCGCTCCATGAGCTGCAGGGCGTAATTGCCGCATTCGGTCGAACGGTGACCGGCGGAGGGTTTGCTGTCGCGCAGGTTGAGGTTCATGACCAGCAAGCGACGCGGCTTTTGCGGAGCCGCAAAAGCTTCTTTCGGCACCGCCGCTTCGATTTTGGCTTTTTCCTCCGGCGTTATTTCGGCAACCGCCCATTGCGAAAGAACGACCAGGAAAAGGGCAATGATCAAAAACAGGGACAGCAGATGCTTTTCAAGTTTCATCGGCGTTTCTCCTAAAACAGTCAAAGCTGCCAGGGACTGCGCATGGCGCGGCTCATGAGCCGATTCGCTTCGGGATCGTCTACAAACCGTTCGCTTTGATTGTCCCAACAAACCTTGCGTCCTAAAACCATCGCGATGTGCGCCTGATGGCAGGCAATGTCACTGTAGAAAGCAGCGTCGATGGGGCTGATCGGCGCCGTCAGGCCGCGGATTGCATCGAGAAAGTTGCGGTGATGGTTGCGGCTTTCCGGAAGCCGCTCTTCATCCGGCTTTAGCTTTTCCGTTAAAAGGGATTTGGGACGGGCATCCATAAAGCCGCGGCCGACATAGATCCAGCCTTCGGTGCCTTCAAAGAGAATGGCCATCCAAAAGAGGCCGAACTGCCAGGCGGTCTTTTTGGCGGTGTGCATGTCCATGTGCCGCAGCTCGAGGCCGTTGGCGTAATAGTGCGTGACGTCAAAATGTCGGGCGGTATCGAACAGGCCGTCCGTGGGAAAGTAGCCGCTGCCTTCGGCGGAGACGGGCGCTGCATGGTCCGAGCGGTTGACCCATTGCACGATGTCGACCGAATGGATGCCCCAGGCGCCGCTGACGCAGCCCAGCGAATAATCGGAAATCAGCGTCCATTGGCGGGTACAGCGTTCGTAGGAATAGGGGGCATAAGGTGCCGGGCCGAGCCAGAAATCATAGTCGAAACCTTCGGGCACCGGTTGTTCTTTGGGACGCGGAATTTGTTCATAGGAAGCGGAGCCGATCTTGACGCGCAGCAGCTCGCCGATGCGGCCGTTGCGAATCAGCTCCACAGCGCGGCGGAACTCTTGATCCGATCGCTGCTGCGTGCCGAACTGAAAGACGACGCCGCTCTTTTTCACCGCATCGCGTACCGCCTGGCTCTCGCGGATCGTGCGGCTCAGCGGCTTTTCATAGTACATGTGCTTGCCCTGCCGCGCCGCTTCGATGCCGATGAGCGCATGCCAATGGTCCGGTGTGGCGATCATTACGGCGTCGATGTCCGGCTGCGCCAAAAGCTCGCGATAGTCGTGATATTCGCGGCAGTCGCTGTTTCCATAGTGTTCGTCGACCGTCTTTTTGGCGCGTTGCCGGTGTTCGCGCCGAACGTCGCAGACCGCAACGAGGCGGACGTCCGGCTGGCCGAGAAAGGAGCGCACGTGCCCGCTGCCCATGCTGCCGACGCCGATGCAGCCCAGAGTGATTTGATCGCTCGGCGCTGCATTGTCTCTGCCGAGCACGCGACTCGAAACGATCATCGGTGCGGTCAAACCGGCCGCGACCGCAAAACCGCTTTTAATGAACTCTCTGCGCTTCATTTGCGACCCCACGTTTTAACTGCGGGTCAGAATTTCGCCCGCCGCGGAATCTTGGGCTTGTCGTTCTAAAGGCTCCACGGCGCACGATAGGGGCGACTCAACATGCGCGAGGCCGTTTCATCGCCGATTATTTCCTCTGTTTGCGGATTGAAATGAATTTTTCGTCCCAACAGCATGGCGATTTGTCCCAAGTGACCGGGCGTGGCGGCGCGATGGGCCGTTTCGGCCGGAGTCAACGTCTCCTGCCGCGATTTGACGCAGTCCAAAAAGTTTCGAAAATGTCCGGGCGAACGATAGAGATGCACTTCTTCCGGTCCGAATTGTTCGCGCAGAAGCGAAGCGGGCTGCGTTTTGATGACGCCGCCGCGGCTGACATAAACCCAGCCCAAATCGCCGATCCACTTGGTGCCGAAAGCAATTTCCGGATATCCGCCAGCCAGAATAATTTCCACCCCCTCGGCATATTTGCAGACGATGCGGTAGCGGGTGGCCGTATTGCGAAAGCCGTCCTTGGGATATTCGCCTACGCCCTCGACTTCGATCGGCCCGCTGCGGTCGAGATTCAATCCCCAATGGGCTATGTCGTTGTGATGTCCCACCCAATCCATGAGCTGACCGCCGCCGTAATCGAGATGCCAGCGCCAGTTTTTGTGCACGCGCTCCACGGCATAGGGTGCGTAGGGAGCCGGACCGAGCCAGAACTCATAGTCGAGTTCCGGCGGCGGCGGTTCGAGTTTTTGCCTGCCGAAGGTTCCGGCAAAGTCGGTGTGTCCGCCCGGCAGACCCACCTCTACGGTGTGCACGCGACCGATGCGGCCGTTGCGCACCAGCTCGCAGGCAAAGCGGAAATTGGCCTCGGAGCGCTGCCAGGAACCGGTCTGCCAAATGCGGCCGTTCCGCTCGACCGCTTCGACGATGGCGCGTCCTTCTTTGAGATTGTGCGAAAGCGGCTTTTCGCCATAGATGTCTTTACCGGCTTTGGCCGCCGCTACGGCGATGAGCGCGTGCCAGTGGTCGGGCAGCGCCAGCATGACCGCATCGATATCCGGCCGCGCCAACAGCTCGCGAAAGTCGTGATAAGCGCGGCAGTCGTGATTGCCGTAGGCGCGGTTGACGAGCGCCTGGGCATTCGCCAAATGCTTTTTATCAACATCGCAGACCGCCACCACCCGACAGTCCTTCTGTTCCAGGAACTCTTCCATGTTGGAAGTTCCTTGCCAACCGACGCCGATGCAGCCGATGGTGATCCTATCGCTGGGCGCCGGCATGCCCTCTCTTCCCAAGACGGCTGCAGGCAAAATGTAAGGCGCCGCCGCTGCGCGGAGACCGATGCCGAGAAATTCTCTTCGGTTCAAAATGCTGTCCTCATCTTAAACGGATGAAACGCCGACGGCTTTTAAATGGCGATTACGCCGTCTTAAATCCTATAGGGGCTTCGTTGGGCGCGGCTGCAGAGGCGGTTCGCCTCGTCGTCGTCGATAAAGCGCTCGTTGACCGGATCCCAGCGCAGCGTCCTGCCCAACTGCTCGGCCAAATTGCCGAGATGGCAGACGATCACCGAGCCTGCGCCGACTGCAACATCGCAGATCGGCAGATGCCGTTTCCGGACGGCTGAAATAAAATCGCCGATGTGATCTTTGCTCTCATAAAGGTGAATTTCGCTCGGCTTGAGGGTGACCGACTGCAGCGATTGCGGTTCGGTGCGTAGATAGCCGCGGTTCACCTGTACGGCGCCGTGCGTGCCTTCGAAACGGATGAAATTGTCCTCAAAGTCGGCCGTCATTTCGATGCCGTCGTCGTAACGATAGGTCAGGTAGCCGTTGTCGCTGAGCTTGGCCGGAATGATCTCCACAGGCCCGCTGCCGTCGCGGCCCAAGCCCCATTGCGCGATGTCAAAGTGATGCGCACCCCAATCGGTCATGCCGCCGCCCGAATAGGGTCGGTAGTTTCGCCACGCCGGAAACCCGTCAAAGGTGATCGGCGGGGCCAATATGGCGTTGAACGGCCGCTCCGGCGCCTGTCCCTGCCAACGGTCCCAATCGAGCACCTCGGGCACCGGCTCTGCCGGCAGGTCGCATTCGATGGGATGAGGCAAAAAGCCGGTGGCAATGGAAACGCGTACCCTTTTCACCTCGCCGATATAGCCGTTGCGCACCAGCTCGCAGGCAAAACGAAAATGATCCGAGGAGCGCTGTTGACTGCCGGTCTGCAGAATTCTGCCGGTGCGCCGCGCTTCGTCACGCATCAGCCGCGCCTCGGCAATGGTGAGACTCAGAGGCTTTTCGCAATAGACGTCTTTGCCGTTACGCATGGCAAGGACCGACGGCAGGGCATGCCAGTGATCGGGCGTGGCGATGACAACGGCATCGATGTCGTCCGCTTCGACGATTTCGCGAAAATCGATCGTCTCCCGACAGCCCTTATAGGTTCGCTTGAATTTATTGCTATAATATTCCTCAACGCGGCGTTTGGCCTCGGCCAGTTTTTCGCGATCGACGTCGCATACGGCCACGACCCGCACCTCATCGCGGCGCAAAAAGCCGCCCAAGAGTCCGCCGCCCTGCTTGCCGACGCCGATCACGCCCACTTGAATGGCGCCCAGGGCCGTCCGTTTGCCGGTGTTTGCCCAAAGAGCGCTGGGCAGAATCAAAGGCGCCGCCGCCAAGCCCAACCTGCTGAAAAATTCTCGTCTGTCCATAGTTTTGTCGTTGATCATTCACGCCACCCTTTTGTTGATACGAAATCGTTTAAATATAGTCCTTCAACCTGCTCAAAGCAATTGAAAAAGTTGAATATGACACTGTTTTACAGCAGAAGGCGAAATTACAAAAGCAACGAATCTGACGATCCGGGTAATGCAGGCGAAAAGCAAAACGCCCCTCAGATCGACGACTTTGGCCTGAGGGGCGCTGTAAAAGGGGGCAGAAAAATAACTATTTATCGTCTGCGTAATAACGGCCGATGCGTTCAATAATGGCTTTACGAACCTGCAACGGATCGATGAGTCCCATGTGCCGGAAAAGGATCTCGCCGCCCGGCGCAATTAACATCGTGTAGGGCAGAGCGCCGCTCCACTGCGGATCGACCGCCTCGATCAGTCGGTAAGCATCGACCTGGGCATGATAGTTGCGCACCGCCGCCTGTTTCTGCTTGAGAAACTCTCTGACTTTGTCCGTGAGCTGCGGCTTGTCGGCGCTCAGCGTCACCAACTCTACTTTGCGGTTGCGGTAACTGCGATGAATCGCAACCAGCTCCGGAAATTCCACGACGCATGGCCCGCACCAGGTCGCCCACACGTTGAGCAGAACCAGATTTTGCGTCGGATTCTTGACCAGCTCGCGGATACCCGCCTCGTCGATCGGCGCAACGTCGACCGGCTGCGCCGCCCACTCTTGATTCAGCTTGGCCACCCAGGCCGCCTTTTCCCGCCACTTGATCGAACAGCCGAAAACCTTGGTTTGCTCCACCGGAACCGGCCTGCCGGCCAAAAGCGCTTCGACGGCATTTTCCGCGTCCTTTGACTGCGCCGGGATGTACGGATTTTCCGTGTCGTCGATGCGGCCTTGATAGCGCAGCCGCCGCTCCTTATCGAAAATAAAGACGTGCGGCGTCGCCTGCGGCCCATAGGCCCGCGCCGCTTTCTGCTCGTCGCCGTCATAGAGGTAGGGGAACGGCAGCTTGAGCTCCTGCGCCCGCTTTTTCATGTCTTCGAACGAATCGCCGAGATCCGTATAGCCCATCTCTTCCAATGCCAACGCCTGCGGCGCGTTGGACGAAACGGCGACGAAATCGACCTGCGGATATTTTTTCGCCAATTGAATGAGCTTCTGCTCATAAGCCTGCGCCGTCGGACAATGGTTGGCGGTAAAGACGATCACCAGCACATCCGCCTTGAAATTCTTCAGCGTATAGGTTTTGCCGTCCACGCCGCGCAGTTTAAAATCCGGCGCTTTGGCGCCGACGGCCAAAGGCTGGACCTCGTCGGCAGCTAGTATTGAAGATGCCAAAAGCAAAACCATCAGAATCCTCATAAACTTGCTCCTATTCATTGACCAGAGTTGAAATCGACTCGCCCAAAAGGTTGATCGGCTCGCTCAGAGCAACCGACCCGATGCGAAAACAGTTTTCATACGCCGAAGTACGGTACATGGTGAAGGATTGCGGAAGCCCCTCGCCCATTAGGCGGATCTTTTTAATGGGTTTGCCGCGATTGATGAGCACGATCGCCCACCGGTCGGTCGCCGGATCTTGAAAAGAGACGATCAACACATCCTCGTCGAAACTGCTCGACTGCCGCTGCACCATGCCGGGACGAATGAATTTATAGTACTGTTTCGAAACGTTGTAGCGCGCCGTCTTGATGTCGCGGCCCAAAATGAGACCGTAAGGAAAAGCGGCAGGATTGTTTTCCGGTACGCTGAGCGACCAGTGCAGCCAGGCGGAAATTCGGCCGTAATAGAGGGCAAAGTGAATGGACTGCGCCATCTTGAGGGCGCCCTGCCAATCGTTGCTGTAACCCGAGGTCTCGGTCATCCACAGCGGAATGCCGTAAGGAGCCCCGGCCTCGTACAGCTCACGCCATTGATTCGCCTGGTAGCCTTGGCCGGTCTTGCCGTCGAGCGCATAGCCGTGCACGGCATTGGCGCCGATGTACTTGCGCGCCGCCGCATTGTTCATGCCTGCTTTCACAAAAGACATGACGCGCGCGTGATAGCCGAGATCTTCGGGCGTAAAGATCTTGGTCGTAAGGCCTTCGCGCTCCATCCGCTCGCCGACGACGGCGATCAGGTTGGCAAGCTTTTCGGGGCTGTAGACGCACGAGTCGTACGGCTCCTCAAAGGCGGGTTCGTTCTGCAGGCTGATTGCATAGACCTCGATCCCCACCACGCGCTTCATCAGCAAAAGATAGGCGCAGATGAATTCGGCAAACTCTTGGAACATGTCGTCGCGCAAGGCACAGTCCGTCGAGTAGGGATCGGGCGCATCTTCACGTTTTCCGGCCGTCTGGCCGCTCTTTTTCATCCAGCCCGGCGGGCTCCATACCGAGGAGATGATCTTGACGTCGCCGCGTGCGGTCATGGCTTTCAAATAATCGATGCGCCGGCTGAGCGATTCGTCGCCTCCGGCTTGAATGGAAAAGCCTTCCCAATTGAAATGATGCGGATCCTGATCGTCATTGACCGCCTCCAAAGACGGCGGTACATTGGTGCGCAGCAGGGTCAGCCCCAAATCGTTCAACAGCAGGTCGACGAACTCGGGACTGTTGTACCAATTGGCAAAACCGCCGTAACCCCCGAACCCCTCGATCGTCTGATAGCCAACCCGACGATTAACGGCTGCCAGGGTCTTTAACTCCGGCAGGGTCAAATTCTTTTCCACTTCGTTCAGCTTGTCGTCGATTAGGAACCCTTCATCGACTGTATGGATCAGAGCTTCCTTTTGCACCACGATCGTGAATATCTGTTGCACGGCCGACTTGGCCAAGGCCGTCGGCAGGCTGACAGCGGCATGTCCGCCGTCGGCCAGTACCATCTTGATCGTTTCCCGACCCTCTTGAGCCATCAATCGGCAAAAGTAAATGCCTGCCGGCGCGCCGGCGCCGTCCCAATGAAACAGATGCCTTCCCGCCGGCAAAGTGCCATGGAACAACTCGGCAACCTGCTCGCCGCGGACGTTATATACGGCCAAGGAGATTCGTTCCTCTTTGGCTAAATCCACTGGTATAATCGTCGAGGGATTGAAAGGATTGGGATAATTCGGCAGCAGCCGATAATCCGTCAAGCCGGACATTGAGCGCCGCACCGCGCTGGGCGCCAAGTTCAATGTGAGCCGATAGCGCCCCGACTTGTCGGTGACGGCGGCGGCCGTGTCGCCGGCGGTCTGGGCGATAAAGTAAACGCTTGCCGACGTTACGGGCGCGCCCGACTCGTCGCTCACCACACCGTACACCTGAACCTCTGCATGCAGGGTGAAAACGCTGAACATGAGAGGCAGGATGCAAAGGCATTGCTTCATATAATCTTTCCTCCATTTTGGAAATTTGTAATTACAGAAAGCGCGGTTCCCGTTTTCAATCAAGTTGTGCATCAGCCGATCCTTAGGTATAAAAGATAACGCTAACGTTTAAGTCTTTCGCGACTTTCTGACGCGCTTACGGCCTTACTAGGGCTATTTCTTTATGATAAACAAATTCTCTTTGCCCAACAATTCCTCTCTGCTGGTCGAGGAAGCCCAATAGACCTGCAGCAGCTCGTCGCCGCCTGCTTCGAAAAACTCGAGGCGGAAGGGATGGTAGCCGGCGGCCAAACCGATCTGCCCGGAGCGGCGACGCGGCGGATGGCGGCCGTCGTTGTCCACCACCGGCTGCCCGGCAATATAGAGCCTGCTGCCGTCGTCGGATAACAGGGAAAAAGTATAAATGTCGCTTTTCGGCACTAACAGATACCCCTCGAAAACGAGCGCATAGGCGTCGACCTGTTCGGCGTAGGAAAGGTCGATCGCTTCCGCCGTACCGACGGTTTGCGGCTTGAGGTCGTTGAAATCCGGCAGATTTTCCCACAATCCGAGGTAAAACTGATAGGTCAGGCCGCGCCTGGGCGTTTTGAGCTGTCGCGCCGGAATGGGAGTCACCTTGCGGAACAGGCGCGCGGCCGGTTGACTTTTGCGCCCGTCGGCGCCGTAGGCAACGGCGCGGAGCAAAGTACTGTCCTTCTGTATGACGATCGGAGCCTCGTAGCGCGGCGAAGAGGCGTCCGGCTCCGAACCGTCAAGCGTATAATGGATGTCGCTGAAGCGGGGATGGCGCAGCTGCACAACGGCCTGCTGCAGGAAAAGATTGCCGTTGTAAAGCAACTCGACCGGCTCAGCCGGAAAGACCAGGCCGATCTGACGCAGGCGCACGGCCAGGTAAGGTTTGGCCGGCAGCTGCAGCTCAAAGGCGCCGCGGAAACGACCGAGCGGCTCGATCGTCATGTTCCAGGTGTCGATGAGATCCGCTTCGTATTCCCGCAACGGCGAGAGATCGAACTGCTTACGCTCCGGTTTGGCGTCGCCGAAATAATAGAGGAAAAATTCCTCGCCTGCTGCAGCCGCATCAGCGGCAATCTTCCGCCACCCCCACCGCGGGGCATTTTCGAGCAGCTGACGGAGAAACGCAAGGCGCGCCGGACTCTCGCCCTGCAAGGTCCCGCCTTTGTTCCACCAGATCCATTCATTGCGCGGATCTTTGATGGTTTCGCCGTGGGTGTAAAAGGCACCGTCGAGCGCCGCAACCCAAAACCGGCGGACGATTTCCTGCGCCGAATACCGTCCCCAGCTGGGGATTAAATTGCCCTCATAGGCCTGTTCGTCGATCAGCACCGGCTTTTTGATTCGCTCCACAAACGCGGGCAGCTCTTCCCAGGAAAGCCCCTGCACCGAGCAGTGGCTGATCCACGGTTTCGTATAGTCGTACAGCTGCCGACGATTATGAATCGTGCGCGGGTGCCGATAGGGGTCTTTTTCATAAAGGATTTCGAAAAAACGATCCCAGTCCTCCTCGGTTTTGCGGTCCATGGCATCGTATTCCGCGGCCACGGTCCACCAAATGTTGCGGAAAGCGGCTAACCGCGCCACAACGTAGCGGAGATAAAAGTCGTCGGTGGCCTTGTCCATTTCGGCATAGCCCCAGCGGTCCCAGGGGTGAAAGAGAATGAGGTCCGCCTCCACGCCGAGATTGGCCAAATGCGTGATTCGCTGCTCCAGTTGTTGAAAAAAGCGCGGACTAAAGCGGGAAAATTCGTTTCGCCCTTTTCGGCTGCGCGGAAAGGGGTAGAGGGTCGGTTCGTTGGTGGTGTAGAGATAATGCATGGGAAAAAGGGTCATCCGCAGCCGGTTGAAGGAGCTCGATGCCAATGAGGTGAGCGTGGCCTCCTGCTTGTCCTGCGGCTGATGCACCCAGGCAAAGGCGGTGGTGCCCATAGGATAGTACGGCGTGCCGTCGGCATAAGCGAAAGCGCCCGTCTCGTTGACGCGCACCGGCCCGTGGTTTCCCGGCGAGGCCGGGTAACAGAGAAAGGTGCCGCGCTGTCCCTCCATCAGCGGCGAGTTGCTGTGCGTAACAAAACGGTACTCGCCGACCCGCTCGGGCATGAAGCGGATTTTATAGATTCCGGCGCCGTCGTAAAAGCCGTCGACGCGCGTCGAGTCCTGATAGTAATAAAAGACCGCCTCCAGTTGTACATCGCGAAAGGGGTTGCCTTTTTTCGGCCCTTCAAGGGTGATTTCGAGAACCGTCCATCGCTCGACGTAAACAGGCGATTGCTTTTGCCAGGGCGTTATCAGGGAGCTCGATTCCCAAATCTTTTGCGTCCAACCGGCCGATGCGCCGAGCAGGAACATGGCCGCCGTCCATAGCTTTATGCTGCTCACCTCAAAACCCTCCGTTGCCGACCGCTACAGTATACGCATACCCCTGTCCATTTTCAAGCGGGAAAAATCGAAAAACACGGTCAAAGGTCCAAGGTCGAAAGTCGAAGGTCGTTGGGAAAATTCCGAAAACCGACTTTGCTTGATTTTTAGTTTTGCGATTAACTATATTGCAACAATAATTCCTAAAAACAAAGGGACAAGGTTATGACACGACTTATTACCGTCATCACGCTTCTGCTTGCGGCCGTTTTGTCGGCCGAAGAGGGGATGTGGCTGCTGACCCAACTTCTCGAACTGCAGCTGGAATCCAAAGGCCTGCAAATTACCGCCGAGGACATCTACAGTCCCGACAAACCTTCGATCGTCAACGCCATCGTCTGGCTGGGCGGCTGCAGTGCTTCGTTCGTTTCACCTGAGGGTCTGCTCGTAACCAATCATCACTGCGCCTTCGGCGCCCTGCAGCGCGCGTCGACAAAGGACGCCGACTATATCACCAACGGCTTTCTAGCCCGCACGCGCGAAGAAGAGATGGAGGCGCGCGGCGTTTATGCCTATGTCCTGCAGGAAATGCGCGACGTCACCGATGAGGTGCTGGCCGCGGCCAAGGGAGTCAAAGACCCCGTGCAGAAGGACCGCAAAATCAGCGCGAAAATCACCCAGATGACCGACCAGATCGAGGGCGACCGCGATGACCTCTATGCCCTCATCGGCACCATGTTCGAAGGCAGGCAGTACATCCTGTTCGTCTACAAGAAATATCAGGATGTGCGCCTGGTTTACGCGCCGCCGGCGGCGGTCGGCAACTATGGCGGCGATATCGACAACTGGATGTGGCCGCGGCATACCGGCGATTTTACCTTTCTGCGCGTTTATCAGGGACCCGACGGCAGCGGCGCCAAGTACAGTCCGGCCAACGTGCCGCTCAAGCCCAAGAACTATCTGCGCATCGCTTCGCAACCGATCCGCGAAGGCGACTTTACCTTCATTCTCGGCTTTCCGGGCCGCACCACCCGCTGGCGAACCTCCCACTCGGTGAAATGGAACCTCGAATACGCCTATCCCTCCAGCATCGAAAACTATCAGGAGCTGATTCAGCTCATGAACGACCTCACCAAGGACTCGCCCGAAGGCCGTATCCGCGTTGCCAACCTGGACAAGAGCTTTAACAATGTGATGAAAAACTATCAGGGCAATGTGGAGGGCATGCGGCGCACCCGTTTCGTCGAAAAGAAAAAAGCCTTCGAAGCCGAGCTAAAGGCCTTTTTAGCCGCCGATCCCAAACTGGAAAAGCAGTACGGCGGCGTGCTGCCGCAAATCGAAGCCCTTTATGCTAAACTGGCTGAGACGCGCGAAAAGGACGATGTGTTGAGCTTGTTCAGCATGCAGGCGGGCACCCTGCCGGGCATTGCGCGGCAGGTCTATGTAACGGTCCGTGAGCGCGAAAAACCGAAGGATAAGCGGGATCCCGATTTTTCAGAAAAAGACGTCAAAGACACGGTCGATCGTCTGCATCTGCGCTACTACAATTATTGGGAACCTGTAGATAAAGCCATGCTCAAGCGGGCGTTGGACAAGGCGCGCAATCTTCCCGCTTCCCAACGTCTTGCCGTCCTGGATCAGCTATTTCCGGATGAGGCGGCCGCGCAGGCTTTTGTCGACCGCGCCTATGCCGAAACCAAGCTGAAGGATGTCGAGTTTGCCAAGTCGCTGTTCTCTAAGAGCTCCAAAGAGCTCGAGGCCTTGGGAGATCCGCTAATCGATTTGATGAAGGCGCTCTATCCCGCTTTCGACGATCTCAAGGAACGTAATCGCGTCTTTAACGCGCAGATCAAGGAACTGCGCAAAGCCTATCTGGAGGCCGTCTCCATTTGGAAAAAAGGCCTGATCTACCCCGACGCCAACAGCACGATGCGCTTTACCTACGGCTATGTAAAAGGCTATCGACCGGCTGATGCTGTTCAGTACCTGCCCTTTACAACGTTGAGCGGCGTGATCGCCAAGCACACGGGCGCGGAGCCTTTCGATGCGCCGGAAAAGCTGCGGCAGCTCTATGAGCAAAAGGATTTCGGCCGCTGGTACGATGCGCAGCTCGGGGACGTGCCGGTGAATTTTCTGCATGAATGCGACATTACCGGCGGCAACAGCGGCAGCGCCGTTATGAACGCCCGCGGCGAGCTGATCGGCCTGGCCTTCGACGGCAACTATGAGGCGCTGACCAGCGATTGGCAGTACGATGAAAAACTGCAGCGGACGATCTCGGTCGATATCCGCTACGTGCTTTTTATCGTCGAAAAGTTTGCCGGCGCAACCTGGCTGCTCAAAGAGATGGACATCCAATAAAGAGGTCTCTTCGGCCGGACATGACGCTGACGCCGACCCGATACCTATTGCGCAGTCTGGTGCACTATCGCCGCACCCACCTGGGTCTCTTTTTGGGCGCGGCGCTGTGTACCGCCGTCCTCACCGGCGCCCTTGTCATCGGCGATTCGGTGCGCTTCAGCCTGCATCGTCTGGCGGAGGAGCGTCTGGGCCGCGCCGAACAGGTGATGCACACCGGCGAACGTTTTTTCCGCGCCGAGCTGGCTGAGGATCTGCGCCGGAGCGGCTTTGTTGCCGCGGCGCTGCTGCGGGTGCGCGGCGCCGCCGTTAACCCGGCGGCCGAACGCCGCGCCAACGACGTCCAAGTGCTGGGCGTCGACGGAAGGTTCGCCGAACTGTTTCCCGACAGTCCGGCGGCGACGCTGCAGCCGGGCGAGGTCGCCGTCAACCGGCGCCTGGCCGCCAGGCTGGGCGTTGCGCCCGGCGACGAGCTGCTGCTGCGCTGCGAAAAGCCGCAGGCCCTGCCGCGCGACGCTCCCTTTGCCGCGCTCGAAAACCTGCAGGTCGCCGGTCGATACCGTATTCGCGCTGTGCTTTCGCCTCAGCAGGGCGGCCGCTTCCATCTGCAGACCCATCAGATCGAACCGTTTACCGTATTCGTCAACCGCGACGCGCTCGCAGACGAGCTCGAATTGGGCGGACGCGCCAACCTGCTTCTGAGCCGCGGCGGCAACGCCGAGACGCTGCAGCGGTCGCTTGCCGATGCCTGGCAGATCGAGGACGCGTCGCTCTATCTCGTTCCCGTGGCGCCGCAGACCCTCGAACTTCGCTCGCAGCGCGTTTTTCTCGAGCCGGTCATTCTCAGAGCCGTCGATTCCCTGCCGATTCTGCACCAGCCGGTGTTTACCTATTTGGTCAATGAAATCCGTCTGCGCGATCGGGCGACGCCCTACTCTTTCGTTTCGGCGATCGAACCGGCGCCGTTTGAGCTGAGCGACGACGAGATCGTTCTCAACCGCTGGGCCGCCGAGGACCTCGCGGCGCGCGTCGGCGATACACTGTCGGTAAGCTATTTCGTCCTCGGCGCCGGAAGAAAGCTGACCGAGCAAAGCCGCACGTTTCGCCTCAAAGCCGTCGTGCCGCTCGCCGGCCGCTTTGCCGATCCTACGCTCATGCCGGACCTGCCCGGCCTGTCCGGCCGCGAAAACTGCCGCGACTGGGACGCCGGTTTCCCCATCGACCTGAAGAAAATCCGCGACAAGGACGAAGCCTATTGGGACGCCTACCGCGGCACGCCGAAGGCATTCGTCTCCATGGCCTTTGCGTGCCGAAGCTGGAGCAACCGCTTCGGCGAGCTGACCGGCGTGCGCTTTGTCGGCGTCGACCCCGATTCGCTGCGCCGCACTCTGCTCGCCGCACTGACGCCCGCTGAGATCGGACTCGTGCCGCAGCCGGTGCATAGAGCCGAGGCCGCCGATCCGTCCGTCAGCTTTTCCCAGCTCTTTCTCGGCCTGTCTTTTTTCCTCATCGTCGCCGCGCTTTTGCTCACGGCGCTGCTCTTTTCCTTCGAGGCGCAGCGCCGCCTGAACGAAACCGGCCTGCTGCTCTCGCTCGGCTTTCCTTGGCGCCGCATCCGACGGATGCTGTTGGCCGAAGCCGCAGTCGTCGCTGCTGCCGGCGCTTTCTTCGGTATTCTGCCCGGACTGCTGTATCATCACCTCATTCTGCTGGCGCTGAAAACGGTTTGGCGCGATGTGGTGGTCGGCGCCGAAATACAGGCTTATCTGCGCCTGGGAACCTTGGCGATCGCCTTTTTGGCCGGTTGGGCCGTGTCCCTGCTGGGGCTGCTCGTCGTGCTGCGGCGATCGTCCAACCTCAGCGCCGCCGAACTCTATCGCGGCCTCGCGCGCCTGCCGAGGCTCCGGACAGCCGATTACCATAGCCGCCGCGCCGCCCTGGCGCTAGGTCTCGCCGGCGCCGCCGTCGCCCTCTTTTTCGGCCGCAACAAGCCCCAGGATTTTTTGACCTTTTTTCTCGCCGGCGTGTCCCTGATGATCGCTTTAATGGCTGCCGTCGACAGCTTTATTCTGCATTACGCCCGGCGGCCGATGCGTTCCGGTCTGGAAGCCGCAGGACGACGCAACATCGCCCTTAACCGCCGTCGCAGCCTGACGGTCATCGGCATCACCGCCGCCGGCGTCTTTTTGACCCTTACCGTCGGCGCGCACCGCTTGTCGCCGCCGCACAATGCCGAAGACCCTGCTTCCGGCACCGGCGGCTTTGCCTTTTGGGGCCAAAGCAGCCTGCCGATTCTTTTTGACCTCAACGACCGCGAGGAACGCGAAAAACTGGGACTGTCCGCCGAATTCTCGGTTTTGCCCCTGCGCCTGCAGGAAGGCGACGACGCCTCCTGTTTGAACCTGCACCGTGTCAGTCGGCCGCCGCTGCTCGGAGTCGACCCGATCAAGCTGCACGAGCGACAAGCCTTCTCCTTTGCCCAGCTCGCTACCGGCGTTCCTGCCGAAGCGCCGTGGACGGCGCTGCAGGCCTCGGGCGAGGAAGCGGTCATTCCGGCCGTCGCCGACCAGACCGTCATCATTTGGGGACTCGGCAAACAGGTCGGCGATACCCTGCACTATGTCGACGAGTACGGCCGGCCGTTCGCCGTGCGCCTTGTCGGCGGACTGCAGAATTCCATCTTTCAAGGCAATCTGCTCATTGATGAACAAGCCTTCGTCCGCCGCTTTCCCTCGACGTCCGGCTATCGGGTGCTGCTCATCGATGCGCCTCAGGCGAACCGCACGCAACTCGAACAACAGTTAACCTGGGCGCTGGAGGATTACGGCTTTGAGGCAGTCGCGACACGCGAACGGCTGGCTGCGTTCAATGCGGTGACCAACACTTACCTATCGATTTTCATGGTCCTCGGCGGCCTGGGCCTTATGATCGGCGCGTTGGGACTCGGCGTGCTCGTCCATCGCCGCGTCATGGAGCAGCGCGGCGAGCTGGCGCTGCTGCGCGCGCTCGGCTTTCAACGGCCGGCGATTCGCCGCATGCTCTTTGCCGAGCATGCAGCCCTGCTGCTTGCCGGCGTATTTTGCGGCGCAACCGCAGCGCTGACCGCCTCGGCGCCCAACCTGCTGCGCGGCGAGGCTTTGCCGCCGACGCTTTGGGCGCTGATCGTGCTCATCCCGTCCGTCGGCGCCGCCGCCCTGCACCGCACCGCCGATTCGGCCCTGCGCCAGGACCTTTTACCGGCATTACGCCATGAATAATCTCTATGATGTTGAACCATACTCGGTAGGAGGAACTATGACGTTTCATCAACTCATCCATTATCGCTACAGCGTTCGCGCTTTTCGGCCGGATCCGGTCGAGCCGATGAAGCTGGAGAGGGTTGTCGAAGCCTTTTGCATCGCACCGACGGCCGCCAACCGCCAGCCGTTCCGCCTGTACGTCATCGAAACCGCCAAGCATCGCGAGACGCTCAAGCGTCTCTATGGCCGCGAATGGTTCGTGCAGGCGCCGTACGTCCTTGGCGTCGTTGCCGTGCCCGAGGAAGCCTGGACGCGCCGCGACGGCGTCAACTATGCGGAGGTAGATGCGACCATCGCCTTCGATCACCTCATCCTGCAGGCGGCGGAGCTGGGCCTGGGTACCTGCTGGGTCGCCGCGTTCGACCCGCAGGTCGCCCGCGAGCTGCTCGGCTATCCGCCGACCTGGCAGCCGGTCGCGTTTACGCCGCTCGGCTACCCCGCGGACGCTCCGAAACCGAAAATCCGTCGACCGCAGGAAGAATTGGTCGTGTATGTATAAAAATCGTCACACGGCGGCGCTCAAGGCCTGCCGCTCACTTTGCCATCCGCTAAAGGTGATCTATGAACAAACCTCTTTTGCTTTTCCTCCTATCGGCCGCGGCCTGGGCTCAAGGGCCGTACCTCAGCCTGTCGGCCGGATTTGCCCTGCCGACCGGCGACTTTGCCGGCCAACGTCAAAAAGCCGACGTCGGCTTTGCCAAGATCGGCTTTACCGGCGGCGCCGAATTCGACCTGATGACCGGCCTCGACGGCCTGGCGTGGTCCAGCGCGCTCTTTTATCTCGCCAACGACTATGAGAGCAATACCTTCACCCAAGGCTTGGAAATGGACCTCTACGAATCCGGCGCCTACGGAACGATCAGCGCCATGACCGGCTTGAAATGGTACAAGCCGCTCGGCGAAAGCGCGACCCTCTTCCTTTTGAGCCGCATCGGTCTGGCTTCCGTCAAGGGACCGTTCCTCAGCGGCATTCCGACGGCTTCGACCTCGTACGAAATCGTCGAATTCCAAATGAACCGCAGCAACGGCTTTGCCTACGCCTTCGGGCTGGGCATGGTCTTTAACCAGCGCACCTATCTCGGACTGCAGTGGCTCAACGCCGGCCGCGCCGGTTTCAGCAAAACCGTGTCCTACACCCTCGGCAACAACCGCCGAACCGCCCAAGTCGGATGGGAAACCCCGGTCAATCTGCTCCTCGTCACCGTCGGCTACAGCATCGATTTCAGCGAGTGAGTGAATCTTTTGCGACCAAACTGCGTATGAGTCGAGGCCGTCGCAGTCAGGCGACTTTTCCTATCCTGCCGTATGGCTCGGCAAAGGCCGAAAAACGAGGCGCCCTGAAGGAAAGGGACAAAAAACAAGGAGGTCATTATGTTGAAACGGCTCGTGCTGCTGTTGATCATCGCTGCGCCGCTTTTTGCGCTCATCGCTCAAGAAGCCGAAATCACGCTTTCACCGGTCGAAATCAAGCCGCAGGCTCCGTTTCGCTATGCGGCGCTGATCATGAAGGGCGACTATGCACAGCACGGCGACGCCTTTCAGCGGCTCTATCAGCTGGCGGCTTCACAAAACATGGGATATGACATCAAGATTTTCGGCATTTATTTTGACGATCCGAGCAGCACACCGGTCGATCAGCTCAACTGGCTGCTGGGGTTCCCGCTCGAAGAGGGTCAACATGCGGCGGAACCGCTGGAGGAGCGCACCTACGACTATCCGCTGGTCGCCGCAATCACCTATACCGGCCCGCTGACGGACCAAATGGGGCAGGCCTATGAAAAGCTGATCGGCACGGTGATGAGCAGCGGCTATCGCATCGTCGGCCCCATCATGCAGCGCTATGTGACCCTGCCGACGCAGAACGCCAAAGGCGAGTGGTGCGGCACGGTCGAGGCGGTGATGCCGGTAGAAAAATAAAGCGGCCGCCGGCCGGCTTGGCCGAAGCGGACGGCGCCGGCGTTCGTGCCTGCGTCTCGTTCAGACTGTCGGCAGGTATCGAGGCGGCGGAAACCGAGATCGGCAGGGGACTCTGAATGGCTTCGGTGCAGACGATTGTTTCGCCTCATGACCCGCGCCTGCTGCCCTACCGCGATCTCAAAGACAAGGCTTTGGCGGCGCGCGAGGGGCTGTTTGCCGTCGAAGGCGAGCTGCCGGTACGCCGTCTGCTCGCCTCGCCCCTCTCGGTCCATTCGCTGCTCATGACGCCGCAGCGCTTCGCCTCCGGCGAGTGGCCGACGGATCGCTGCCCGATCTACCTGGCCGAGGCGGAGATCATTGCCCAAGTCGTCGGCTTTGATTTTCATCGCGGCGTGTCGGCGTTGGCCTTTCGGCCGCCGCTGCAGCCGCTCGATGAGCTGCAGCCCGAATCGGCGCCGCACCTGCTCGTGCTGCCGGAAATCAACGATCCGACCAACCTCGGCGGCCTGCTGCGCACCGCCGCTGCTTTCGGCTGGAATGTCATTCTCCTCGGCCCCTCCTGCACCAATCCCTATTGCCGGCGCACCGTCCGCACCTCC